>JAIEPM010000502.1 GCA_019748395.1 Candidatus Obscuribacterales bacterium | reverse complement strand
TTTAATACCGCTCTTGCAAAACGCACTCTGCCCTTCTCCGCCTACTCGGCGAAGTTTGCCGCGAACAAAGATATAGTGAACAACTTCAACACTTTTTTGAAACAACACCATCTTGAGAGCTTAATCGGCAATAACAGCAGTCTCCCTGCAGCAACCGGGAAAGCCAAGCCAAATAGTCATTGATTTGCCGCTTTTAAAGACTTTCTCAATTCTACTTTTGACGGTCCCAAACTCAGTAAAATTAAGCAAAGTCAAAATCGAGACTGTCAAGAATCAGGGAAGCATCAATGGCAAAAAAAGACGGCGCTGAACGCAATTACTGGTTGATGAAATCGGAACCCAATGTATTTTCAATCAGCGATCTCGAAAAGGCCGCCAATAAAACGACTTGCTGGGACGGCGTTAGAAACTATCAAGCACGCAATTACTTGCGTGATCAAATTAAGAACGGCGATCTCGTATTCTTTTATCACAGCAACGCCGACCCGCCCGGCATCGCAGGAATCGCCGAAGTTGTAAAAGAGGCATATCCCGATCACACGGCTTTCGATAAGAAGCACGAGCACTACGATCCCAAAAGCAAAAAAGAGAATCCCAGCTGGTACATGGTTGACATCAAGCATCTTCAAACATTCAAAACAGCAATTGCTTTAGATCAACTAAAAGAACTGAAAGGACTCGAAAAGATGGCTCTGCTCCAAAAAGGCAGCCGTCTTTCCGTGCAGCCCGTAACTAGAGAAGAGTGGGAAACAATTATCAAGATTGCCGGAAAGAAATAAGTCTCACTCGGATAGATTTAAATTCACTCCGCCCAAATTAATTCGAACTTTCCCGTTCCGATCTCGCTGCTCCCATGAACCATCGACACTATAAACAGTGCTGCTTAGATCGTTGCGATCTTCTTTGAGCGTGTCGCCATTTAAGTTTGTATACCAGGTGCTTCCGTCGATACATTCTCGAATCAATTGCCACTCACCCTTGTATAAAGCAGCCTTGCCGCCGGTAGCGCTCACAACAAAAACAATTTCACTGCCGTCTTTGTAGAAAAAGCTGCGCTTTCCGTTTGCTTCCTCGGTCATATATTGCCCATCAAGAAAATAGGCTTCTTTTCGCCGATCCGGATAGCATTTTTCGAAAGTGCCGTCGGCATATTGTGTTTCTACATAACCGTCTTTCTGGCGGGCGATTATATCGCCTCGTTCACTTATTTCCATCCTGCCATTGAGATGATAAATTTCCTTATTCGCGCGATCGAAAAGACCCCATCCATCTCCAAGCCTTTTCCAGGTTCCATCTACGGTCACGATTTCACGGAGGCGATCAAGACTATCAAATTTTGCTGTTGCAGAGCTGCCGTCCGGGTACTTAAAAGTTGCAGTGCGCGCCGGCGCCTGGCTAATAGGCTTTCTTTCAGGAAGAGCATAAGGATGAGCGGCTGCAGCTTTTCTCTCAGGCTGAGCCGTAGCTTTTCTATTTGCCTGCTCAGCTGCCCGCTTTTTGACGGACTCCACCATCTCAGCATTAGACTTCTTCTGAGCCAAAGCTCGCCGTCGTCCGCCTTTCGTTGCCTGACCGGGCAGGCGCGGTTCAGCCGTAGTTTTCTTTAGGGAGGGCTTCGGCTTCTCTAAAGTACCTTTCTTGCCTGCCTGTGGAAGAGCTTTTTCCAGAGCTTTGTTTATCGCCTGAATTGATTTGTCGACAACAGGAGCCCTGGGGACAAGCAAGGGTTTTTCCAGTCTCGTCTTTTTGTACTGGGCTCCTGCTTTCTTTTCAAGATTCTGCTGGACTTCAGAAATCGGCAGCTGCGCCTCAGCCGTCTTTTTCCTGGAGGGCAGGGGGATTTGAATGGACCCTTTCTGCACTTTTGATTGAGGCAAACGCGGCAAAGCAGGCTTAACTGCCTGTACTTGCTCGGGCGGCGTCAGCTTCTCAGAAGCGGAAGCAGGCAAAGGCGTGTTTTGCGGATTCAGCCCTTGCTGATTAGCGGGCATTGTAGACTGGAAATCTGCTTTAGACAAGGCAGCATTTGCCGACCCGGCATCTGAACTTTGAGGATTTAAGCCTCCTGAGCTTCTTGCCTGAGGGTCCAAAGCCGGACCTGACATCATCGGCGGTGGCGCGACTATATCCTTCATATCAGGAGCTTTCTTCAAGCCCGCACTTTTCTTTTTAGCTGGAGCCGGACTTAACGACGCCGGTCCGGCCGGCCCGACTGCAGCAGAGGAAGGCTGGACAGGAGTCGGCGACGGAGCACTTTGCTCCCTGCCGCTGTTTTGCGACAGCGATGCCTCCTTAGACGGCAGAAGAGCTTGAATCGCTTCAGGAGATGCAGGCAGAACCGGTCGAGGGAAGACTCTCTCCGCAGTCATTCTCCTGGCCATCGGCGACATCGGCGGCGGCGGTACCGGCGCTGCCGAGAATGGAGTCGCTGCACCGGATACAGCTCCCGAAGGAGGCTTTCCTATTTGTTTAGACAGTTTCGCTTTCTGAGAAGTGGTTTTCTTTGGCACTGCTTGAACCGTTTCGGCTGGGGAACTTACGGCAGGAACGCCGGCTTGAAAGGGAGCTGTTGAGGGAGACTTTTGGGCTGTTGCCTGCGCTCTTTTTTTAATACCCTTGGTCTTTTTCTTTCGAACAATTCCATCGTCGAAAAGTTCAGGTTGAGGTCCAAGAAACATTGCCGTAGCTTTATCTCTCATTCCGGCTTTGCGAGCTTCATAATAATATTTGGTGTCTTCCGACAAATTCTCGCGCGCAGCATTAACTTCGCCTCGAACCAGGGAAAGTTCATCCGAACTACCTTCTTCTTCCTGCTCGTCTTCGTCGTCGCTCACTCAAGCGCTCCTGTCAACTATGCTATGAATATTGTCCTTGATACTTGAGCTCAAGTCAAAAGCTCCATGCCCGGACTCAGGGCAATTCGTTATCGGTCTGCCATTCAGGACTCTGAAGCAGTCGTCATTTTTTGGTTGTCAGATCTACCAAGACCTAAGTCGATAAGACTGCTTAAAATCTGCCGAAACATGTCCTCTCTGAGGAAGGCGGAGTTTGTGATTGAGAAGCTTCTTTGAGCAAAATCTCTGGCATTGGGCATGCTTACTTGAGGAACAATAGCACGGAGATATTCATAAGCAGGAAGCTCCTGAATAAACAAACGCGTAATGCCTAAACCCGAGCCCCAGAGACAGTCCATGATCTTATCCCTGTCACTTTGAGTTTTGCATAAAAGCATCAAAAAAGGCCAGCTACCCTCTGTTCCTTCTTCCTCCGAAAGCACATCAAGGGCGAATTGTTCTTCCAAAACCTTTTTCCTGAATAGAGCTCTGAGCCTGTTCTTACTTAGAAACTCGGGAAAGCGCCGCAAGGCCGAGAGCCCGATTCTCTTGCGAAATTCGCCAAATTCATAGGCCGGAATATCAAGTTCAAAGTCTTCTCCCACGGCTTTCAGCAAATCCCCCTGTTTCAAATGACTGCGCAAAGAGTTTCCGTAAACAAATTTGAGCCCCTGGGGATTGTAAAAGAGCCACAATCCGAAAATTTCCAGACTTCGCCGCAAACTCAGGAAAGCGTCGGCTCTGGTAAATCGAGCGCCGATCAATCTGCTTTTAACGCGCAATTCGGCGTCTCTGCAATGCAAGATCCCGCCGTCATAAAGCGACAAACCCTTGCCCGCCGCCAAGCTATAGACAGTTATATCGGCATGCTCAAAGTCAAAGCGGCGAGCACCTAAGGACTGCGCAGCATCCTCGATCAGATAAGCTCCAAAAGCCCGAGCAAGCTCTTTGGGCTTTTTCAAGTCAGCAGGCAACCCCGCAATATTGGTAGGAACGATCGCAGCAATGCTTTTATCGCAGAGCTTTTCCAGATTGCTCAAATCAAAATCAAATCCGCCCGCTTTCGTATCGCACAGAAGCACCTCCATTTTTGCCGCATGCGCTGCAATTGGCACCAGAGGGCAGGTGTAAGCCGGAATAATAACTTTTGTTCTTCCACTAAGTTCTTTGATAGTTTCAAAGGCGATGCGTAAACAAAGAGTGCCGGAGCTGTATATATCGAGAGCATCAGCCTGCAATATTTCGGCGAGCGCCTTTTCAAAACTTTTTTCAGCAGAATACTTTGAAAACAACGCCGAACTGAAATCACTCAGCTGCAGCGGCAAACCAGCAGTAGGCGGCAATTCCATCAATCGAAACTCAAGTGCTGCTCTTCTCAAGAATCGCCGAATCCGATTCAAACAAATGTTTGAAGGGCGTCAAAATCGCACGAAGTATTGGATTGCGAATAAAAACCGCATGCCTGGTCATGGTGAAGCTGGCTCCCAGAGAAGCCTTCACCGCGGGATCGGTCCAACCGGCGATGTAGTATTTGAGTTTATTTCGGACTGCATATTCCAGGTTGTAAAACCAGCTGATGAAATAAAGATTCGCCTCCCTCGCCTGTGGATAGACGAAACCGACATACTTGTCCACCAGACGATCTCCGCGAACAAAGCAGATATTGTACCCGATTAGTTTGCCGTCGACTCGATAGCAAAACACTTTGCCGTTACCGCTTGCATCTTGCAGAACTGCTGCAAAAAATTCCCGCGAGAGAATATCAAAATGAATCTCGCTTTGCTGGTATACGTTTTCGTACATGCGATACATAAGATCCAGAAAATTATCATCGAGAAAGGCGCGAGCACCACAGCTGAGTTCTTCGACGACGACACGAGAACTCTCTTTCAGCTTCTTGCGAAACTCTTTGCGACGAGATTTGGATAGTCGCATCATATATTGATCCACTGAAGAAAAATCAATCGGCACATAAGCCAGTGCTTGTCCTTCAAGCAAAAGAAATCCTTGCTCCTGACACTGCTTTAATAGTTGCTCCGCTTTTTGATTTTCTCGCTCAGTCAAAAGCGGCGATTTTTCAGGAACATCTTTGACGATAAGCAATTGGGCATCCTGCACTTTGCATTCTTTGAGAAGCGCAGAAATGAGCCCCTTGTAGTCGCTCAAATCCGGGTAATTAGAGTACTCGGTGGCAGTTGTGCCGACAAACAGAGTCGGAAACGAGACAAAGCGCTTAAAAAAAGCGAAGTTCTTGAAGAAAGAACGAATCTGCTCAGCATCCTGATCAAGCGTGGTAAGCAGATCGAAGATGGCTTTGAATGCCGGAGCACGCGCTGTATCGACAGAAACGAAAATCGACTTAAAATCCAGAGGCGGATAAGTCATGAATGCATCAATCAAGTATTCCGGCTCAAGCACGTTCAAAAGCCCAAGCTCCGAAGCAGAGGGCTCCAAACTCCGTTGCAATTGTCCCAACGCCGGATTTGATGACGACGACATGGCTTTTCCTCAACCGTGTCATTGTATCATTGAGCCGGCAAGAGAACCGGAATTCGGCACCCTGATTATGAGTAGCCACTAAAGAAAGCCCTTATAGCTCATTGCACCCAGCCAAAAATAATGGCCCGGGCTGCAGCTTCAGTTCTACCTCTTACACGCATTTTGAAAAAGACCTGCTTTAAATGACTTTTCACAGTCTCTATGCTTATCACCAACTCATCAGCGATTTGCTGATTGGAACGACCTTGACTGACAAGCGCCAGAACTTCCAACTCTCTCTTAGACAAACACGGCCTTGATTTTAACTCGTTCATTTGCCACCATCCTGCACACACTAGGTCACCAGAGAATGCTTCTTGCCAGAGAATTCGGCAAAGACCATTTTGAAGAAAGCAGCTTTGAATGCCCCTTCATTTCAGATCTCGACCGTAAAACTTGCTCTGCGCTAAAAGACAATTGCTCTATATTCATAATGGCTGATAAGGTCTGAAAAATTCTTGAAAATTTTGATGCGCAGGATTAAAAGGAGACGTGCAAGAAATGAAAAATAAGACTTTTCTGCGCACTGCAGCCCTTATTTTGCTTCTTGCAACACTCTCGGCATGCCGGACTAACCCTCCGGAAGTAAGCGATGAAGCAGCACCGAGCAAGCTTCAACAAAAACACTATTTGCGCGGATTCATAAACAAAAGCGGACTATGGGCTATCAAACCGCAATTTATCACAGCCGGCTCATTCAGTGAAGGACTGGCTCATGTAGCCGATCCTCGCGGTTCATACATAAATAAGGCGGGCAATTTTGTAATAAAGAAAGACTACTATGTAGGCGGGGATTTTCATGATGGACTGGCCTGGGTCGGCATACCAAAACAAAACTGGTCCGACGTAAACAAAGCAGACGATCAGCTTCTTTACGGCTTTATCAATAAAGCTGGCGAATTTGTCATAAAGCCGCAATTTCGGCAGGCCTTTCATTTCTCGGAAGGTCTGGCCATGGTCTTAGCCCGGAATTCAAAGACCTGGGGTTTCATCAACAAAAAAGGCGAAATGCAAATAAAAGCCCAGTTCATTCTCGCCACCGACAACAACGAAGTAGACGAATTTCAAGCACCGGCGTTTAAGCACGGGGTTGCTCTTGTGAGAAAGGAAAGCGGCAAAGACATCTACATAGACAAAAACGGTGTTGAACTTAGTGCGGCGGCCGTCAAAAAATACAAGGAAGCAGAAGACTTCGGCGAGGAAGGATTGAAAGCTAAAAAACTAAATGGCGACTGGGGCTTTGTCGATAGAAGCGGCAAATTTGTAATAGAAGCCAAATTCGCCAGAGCCGGTCAATTTCATGATGGTCTGGCCCTGGTCAGAACCGACGGCAAACGCTGGGGATTTATTAACAAAGAGGGGGTCCTGATTGCAGAAGCGACTCGCAAATACGAATTTATGGATTTCCATGACGGCATGTGCCAGTTTAGAGAACGTGATAACGGCAGCGGTGATTGGGGCTACATGAACAAAGACGGAAAGATCGTTATTCCATTGAGCTTAAAAAACGCAGAACCCTTTCAAGACGGACTGGCAGCAGCAGATGGCGAAGTATCCGCAGAAGAGCTTAAGAATATTCATTTTCCATTTGAATACACAGTTCAGAACAACAGCCTTAGCTTTCCGATCAAATTCTCGAAAGATGACACAGAGAAGGAGCCGCAAAGTAAATGATCAGCCTTTCTGAATTCGAGCGAATAATCGAATCTAATCTTGCGGACTCTGCACAGAAGCTGGAAGACGCCCCCGACTTCGCTCAAATTCAAGCTTCGTTGAATTATCTCGACTCAAAAGAGGCTCTGGAGAGTATCGAAATTGACCCTTACTGGCCGAAATGGCACGGTCCGTGGTGGCATATGATGCTATTAAGTGAGATGGGTCTCGCTGCTCAAATCCCCAAAAGCACTCTTTTGATCCTTTCGCAAAGAATGAATCTTTATCTCGATAATTTTCCAATCAGCGAAACTGAAATTCCTGAAGGCAAAGACCCTCTGGCCGACATAATTTGCCATTGCCAGCTCGGCTGCTACTATCAGCTCTTAAACAATGCCGGACTCAACGCAGAGCAATTGATTCCATTTTCCGGATTATGGTTTAAACGCTATCAGTTGCCGGACGGAGGCTTCAACTGCGATGAAAGCGCCTACAGCAGCGCCAACCCACATTCTTCGATCGTATCAACAGTTCCAATCCTGGAAGCACTTTTGCTGAGAACAGATAAGGCAGATGCCTGTGAGCTGTCTGTGCTGGATCGCGGTGCGGACTATTTGCGCAAACGCCGAATTTACCGCTCCCTCAGCAACGGCAAGGTAATCAAAGCTGAATGGACGGAGATTGCCTTTCCGCTCTTTTACGAATACGACATCCTGAGAGGGCTTCGCCTGCTTGCAGACTGGTCATACAATCGCAAGAAAACAATAGCCCTGAGCGAAATCGGCGAAGCGTTAAAACTGCTGGATCAGAAGCAAAACAGGGCCAGTCTGAAAGTGGAAAGACAAGTTCACTCAGGCAAAAAGACCCGGATCAGACACAAAGACGGAAGCTGGACCCACGGTGCGGAAGCCCGAGACTTCCCGTTATTGAGAGCAGTTTCAAGCCTGAACGAATACTCAGAGCAGCTCACTAAACAATGGCATCAACTCTTAGTGAAACTGAAAGCTATAAAGCAAATGAACCTAATCCTGTAGGGGCGGCGCCATGCGGCGCCCGCTTCGGCGAACTTCCTGAATTTAGCCGTTCTTTTTAGAAAGCGCTAAAACCAGCTTGTCCAGGCGCGCGCCACGGGATCCCTTTACAAGAACACAACTATCTTGATCGCTTCGTTTTTCAAGTTCGGCTTCGGCAACCGACATGTCCTGGCAGTGCAAAACTTCAAAGTCGGCACCGGCTGCGCCGACATAAATGTGACGAGCTAAACTTCCGACAGTGATTAAAAGATGCAGAGGATGGCTCTTCAGCCAGGTCCCCAGCTCTTCCAACAAATCGGGAGCCTGGGCACCCAATTCAAGCAAGTCTCCAAGAACTACAATCTTTTTGCTTTGAGGATAAGCATTTTTGTCCACGAGTGCCGAGACTGCCGCTTTCACTGAATCAGGATTGGCATTATAAGTTTCGTCGATGATCAGAGCACCGGAAAGCGATGTCATCTTATTGCCACGGCCGCCGATAGCCTGATAAAAGCTCAAACCATCTGCTATTTCCGCATCGCTTAAGCCCAGTTCTCGGCCTGCAACAATCGCACACCAGGCATCTGCTATCAAAGGCATACCGTGAGCTCGCACCTTAAAAATAACCGGCGAGTCTTTGAGTCTGAAGCGGCTTGACTCGGTATCAACCTCTATAATTTCGATTTCGTCTTCTGAAAAAATCAGCATTCGACCGTCAAAAACAGCACGCGCTCTTGCCAGAAGATGCTCGGCATTAGAACCGAGAATCGCAAGACCTCGCTTCTTATCCATTTGCTCAAGAAGCTCGCACTTTGCTTTTGCTATATTTTCTCGAGAGCCGAGCAGTTCAATATGTGCGGTGCCTGCATTGGTAATGATTCCAATGTTGGGCAAAGCACATTTTGCCAGAGCCTCAATTTGAGTCAGTCCGCGCATCGCCATTTCAATTACGGCAACCTGAGTATCGTCAGGCATTGCCAGCAAAGTTTTCGGCACGCCGAATTCGTTATTCTCATTCTTTACAGAATAATGACAGCGCCTGCTATTACAAAAAACCGAAGCGCACATTTCTTTGCTTGTAGTTTTTCCTGATGAGCCGGTGATGCCGACTACTTTAGGACTTATTCTTTTGCGCCAGTTCCGAGCCAGCGCGTGATAAGCGGCGAGCGTGTCTTCAACGGCAAGCAAAGGAAACTGCTGACTGCCGATTGGATAATTTGGTCTTTCCTGAACAATTGCTCCTAAAGCGCCTGCAGCAAATGCATCTCCCAAAAAATCGTGCCCGTCGAATTTATCTCCGGCGAAAGCGAGATACCACTGACCCTCGCTAAGCAGCCTCGTGTCACTCACAACAGGAGCAGCTTCATCAGGCATGAGCCCCGATGCCAAGCGCGCCTTGCAAATATCCAGAATCTCTTCGCCTGTAAATACAGCTGTCATTTCTCAGCTCCAATCCACAACCTGAATAATTGTAGCCGCTGAAAACGGCAATCGAGCATAAGATATCTAAAACGCCGAAACGGAGCCCTTATGCTGGACTCCGTATACTCCGGTCAAAAAAAGTCCACTAGCTGATCGCTGCGGTTTGCTTTTCTTCAACAGCCTCGCTTACGACTGCGAATTTTGCAGCATCTGCCGGGCTAATTTTGCCTTCCTGGCTGGTCTTTTTGCGGGTGTTCAGCTCTTTAGTCAGCATGCGTGTTGCGAAATTGCTGCGCGTTACTCGCTGCTGCTGTGCTGTTTCGGTATCGGACATAAGGATTTACCTCCAAGACTGCCTGCTCAAGGGCCACCGGATAACTCATATGGGCGAAAAACCGCCAACGCCAAATGCATCTTAGGCGAATCGAGTCTTGTTGGCAACCATGGACTTCGGCTGTTTAAGCGCATTTAACCGGGAAGCACTTATGACCACAGCTGAATAGGCGTGAGATATACAAAAGAGCCATCGCTGAAACCCTCCTCTTTTCAGCCTCTTCGGAAATCTTCCTTTGTCTTGAATAGAAAAGCTTAGCAATCGTAAATCAAGCGACTGAAAAGCTTTCGACTTAGTCTAAGTTCACATGAATAACGCAAGTATTCCGCGCCTGCGAATTCAGCAAGGAATGAGGATGCGAGCATGAGCGGCGATGACAAGCACGTATAATACAGATCTAAGCAATTGAGGCATTCTCAAATGACGGAACAGACTTTTTCGACTGTCCATCTTTCTCAGAAAGCAAAAGAACTGAGCAAGCTGGATGGGCTTGGCGTGCAGCTCTGGCGCAAACGACGGCACCTTCTTGACACCGACGACTTGAGCAGCGACGAACTGACGACAGCTCTCCATGCAGCAATGCTCTGCAAAGAGATGATGAAAAGCGATGGTCCGCAAGCGCTTCTGGCCGAAAAAACCGTGGCCAATTTATTCTATGAAAATTCGACAAGAACCAGAAGCAGTTTCGAACTTGCAGCAAAGAGATTAGGCGCCACTGTCATAAATGTCGACATCGCGTCCTCTTCAGTGGCTAAAGGCGAAACCATCATCGATACAGGCAGAACGCTAACTGCCATGGGAGTCGACGCTCTGGTTCAAAGACATAATTGCTCCGGTGCGGCGCTTCAAATTGTCAGAGAGTTCGGCGAAGATGTACAGGTAATCAACGCCGGAGACGGATGGCACGCACATCCATCACAAGCTCTGCTTGATTATTTCACAATGTGGGAAATCTGCAAAGAACTGAACGGCGCCAAAATTGCCATCGTCGGTGATATCACCCACAGCCGCGTCGCCCGCTCAAACATCGCACTTCTGAGCAGACTCGGTGCAGACATACATCTTGCCGGACCCCCAACTCTATTGCCTGATGACTTGAGTAAACTGGGAGTAACGGTTCACACACAGATCGAAGCAGCCATTGAGAATGCAAGGTTCATCATGGTGTTGCGTCTGCAACTTGAACGACAACAACAAGGACTCATACCAAGCATCGGAGAATACAAACGACTCTACAGGATGGATCATGCCAGGTTGAAACTGGCAGCCGACAACTGCAAGGTTTTCCATCCGGGGCCGATGAACCGAGACCTGGAAATAAGCAATTCGCTTGCCGACGACGCGAAACATTCACTCGTGAGAGTACAGGTGCAAAACGGCGTAGCTATGCGCATGGCGATACTCTATCTCCTTCTATCAAGCAGGTAAGTCAAATGACAAGAAAAATTTTGATCAAAAACGGCTTGCTGATCGACACTCTTGAGCAAAAAGAAACGAAAGAAGACCTTCGACTGGCCGACGGCGAAATTATCGAAAGAGGCAGCGGGCTGAAAGCCGCTCAAGATGAAGAAGTCATCGACGCTCATGCGTGCTGGGTTAGCCCCGGACTTGTCGACATACACACTCATATGCGCGACCTGGCTCAAAAAGACAAGGAAGATTTGCACAGCGGCAGCAAAGCCGCGGCCGCGGGCGGTTTCACCACCGTAGTCGCGATGGCGAACACGGAGCCGGTTCTGGACAGCAGCAACACATTGTCGCTTTACTTACAGAAAATTGCATCTCAAGCGGTTATAGAAGTGCTGCCGGTGGCAGCTGTAACAAAAGGATTGCTTGGTGAAGAACTAACCAACATGGTAGAACTGGCCCAACTGGGTGCAGTCGCCTTTTCCGATGACGGCAAGCCTGTTCAGAACCTGGTCGTACTCAGACGAGCGCTGCAGTACGTCAAAATGACCGGCAAAGTCATAATCAGCCATGCTGAAGATCTGAACCTGGCCGGAGGCGGCTGCATGCATGAGGGACTCATGTCCACAAAGCTGGGGCTGCCGGGTATCACTTCCGCATCCGAAACTGTTGCCGTCGCCAGAGAACTTGAAATTGTTCGTCTGACTGAAAGCCCCTATCACTTCACTCATATTTCTTGCGCAGCATCACTTGATTTAATTCGACGCGCACAAGCCGAAGGTCTTCCTGTAACCGTCGACGTGACACCACATCACTTGAGTCTGACTGTCGACAGTCTGGAAAATTACGACACGAAACTAAAAATGAACCCGCCTTTGCGAACAGGAAAAGACAGAGCTGCCCTGATTGAGGCCATAAAGGATGGGACAATCTCTGCAATTGCCACAGATCACGCTCCACACTCAGGACTTGAAAAATCGCGCTCGTTCACCGAAGCACCATTTGGGATCACCGGGCTGGAAACAGCATTCTCGGTTTGCTATTCGGAACTGGTACTTGCAAAACATATAGACCGGCTCAAGCTTTTGACCTTAATGACGTCCGGTCCGGCACAGGTTCTTGATCTGCAAACACCGTCGCTGAGACCGGGAGCAAGAGCCAATATCTGCATCATAGACCCGAATTACCAGTGGACTTATGAGGCAGAAGAAGGCTATTCACGTGCGCATAATTCTCCCTGGGACAAGAAAGAGCTGTCCGGAAAAGTTCTTTGCACGATTTTTAAAGGTCAAATTGTATTTCAAGCTTCACAACTTGCAGGAAGACATTGATTTCATGAATTGAGCCGGTCGAGCAAAACCAATACCTTGCCCGTCTCGAGAAACAGAGCGAATTCCATTGGCGTCATAACTTACAATAGCGCCGTCAGCAAAATACACTGTGCTGCTTCCATCGCGGTCGCTCAAGATTTTCTTCAGATCACCCTTCACAGTGCTTGTACCATCCGGATTGACGCTCACCCGATCACCGTTAGGAGTGAAAAGAGTTTCTTTTCCGTCCTCGCGAACTATATGATCCCCGGTCGGCAGTTTTTCAATTCCGTCTTTATCTGCTTTAGCGTCCAAAAGCTTCTTCGTTTCGGCTAAAGAGAGCTTGTCCCCCTTGGCTATTGAAGAATCAATATTCTTTTCTTGAGCGCCCTTTTGCCTTGCCTCTTTGCCTCTGGATTCAAGGTCGAGCTCGGGCAAGCGGCTCAATGACTTTGCCGAATCTCTGATTGACTCTTTTCCAGTAGCGCTCGTGTTTGCGTCTGTTCCGGCAGGCGGAGCAGAATTGCGCGGCGCGTAAATTTCATCTCTGAATTTATTGCCGCTATCGTTTGCGCCGCCGTTGGCTTGAGATTTGTCAACGCTTTCATGCTTCTTTGTCAGTTCTTCAACCATATCCCTCTCTCCATTCCGATGCAATAGCTAAAGCAGCTGCAACCCTACTGAAACGGGTTATGCTGCGGCTTGCGGCTATCTAGTAATTCCTTCGATACAATGATTATGCAAGAAATAGCGATTATTTATCATGCTTAAGAGCACCATTTGGATCCGTAGAAAAGAACCGGCGCCGATGTAAAAGGTCACGAAGGAAACTGTGTTGCTGTGTATTTATGAAGTCAAAAAAGCCAGAAGGGCAGCGCCATGCGCCGCCCCTGGCAAATCCTTGGGTCAAGGATTTAGTTCTTTTTGATTTCGATATTCGGGAGAAGATTTTCGCTCTTCTTCATTCTGTTTTGCTGTTCCAGGGTGCCGTTGCGGTCTTCTTTGTAACGTTCCGATGGCGGAATCTGCCGGGGCACTTTATCGCCTTGCTCATGGGGATATCTGTCCACCGGCGGTAATTTATCGATTGGTGGGCGCGGATTCTTGTCGATCGGCGGATGCGGATTTCTGTCGATTGGGGGAAACTTATCGACAGGCGGCAATCTGTCGATCGGCGGATATGGATGTGGGTATCTGTCGATTGGCGGCAGCTTATCAATGCGGTTCTGCAATCGAGCAAACGAGACTGTTTCTTTGCCGCGACTAACTTCCAAAATACCTTCTTTGTCAAACATCACAGTTGAGCCGTCACCGAAAGTAACAGTCGTCTGACCAAGCTTATCGCTCTTAACCGACTTAACATCACCTTTTATTGTATGGGTACCGTCCGGATTAACAGTCACACGATCGCCCTTGGGAGTAAAGAGTGTTTCACGTCCGTCTTCGCGCACAAGGAAGTCGCCGGTGCTTAGCTTGCTGACCCCATCAGCTTTGCCGAACAAGGCTTTCAAAGCGTCATGACCATTTTGAATTTTGTCGTCCGGATGAGAATTCTCGATGCGGTTTTTGATCAAGTCGCTGAGAGCTCCGGACTCGGAAGAACCACTATGTTGTGAATTGGCAGAAGGCTTCTTAGAGGCGTCCGAATTAAGCTCATTGATAATGGCTTCGGCGATTCCACTTGCAGCTGAGCCATCATTGGCAGGAGGCGCTTTCTTAGATCCATCCTTGCCGAGACTATTTAAGATCCCTTCAGCTATCGAGCCGCTCTCGCCCGGCTTGCTTTCATTTTGCCTATTGGCGCCTTCTTTGGCAAGCTTGTTCAGAAGACCATCCGCCACGGAACCTGCACCACTGGCAGTATCGACACCTTGTTTCTTCGCGCTGTCATTCAGAGCGCTGAGAGCGCCTTTGGCAAGCTCAGCAGCCACTTCATTTTGAAGATTTTCCAAAGCCTTCGAACCGACATCATCTGCTGCAGCCGCTGCCGAGTTCTTAATCTCATCGTCACCTTTAACTGTCTGGTCTGCCATACTACTGGTCCTCCAAAAGAAGGGATCCGGCAGCAGTACTCCCTACAACTTGCTATACAAGCAAGCAGTACTACCATCACTCAAGTATCCCTCACGGCAACCAGCCCATAAATTCAACCTGCGATGCAACTTATGCAATCATAATGACTCAAGAATACAAGCAATTGCATGTGTTCGAATACCATATTCTTGTGTGCAGGATCACCGGCTCTAACTGCACAGTCCCACAGTAGAAATCGGCCGCTCATGCAAATAAAGGGAGCCCTGGGGCTCCCTTTAGATTTGGAAGGAATCAAAACCAGTTCTTCTATTGCTTACGCTCCAGCATCAGCCTTAGCTCATATGGATCGAATCTGCTGCGTATCTCTTCTTTAAGTCCGCCTTTGCTGACCTCAAGAATTCCTCTTTCACTGAAAACA
This sequence comes from Candidatus Obscuribacterales bacterium, assembly GCA_019748395.1. Classification (GTDB taxonomy): domain Bacteria; phylum Cyanobacteriota; class Vampirovibrionia; order Obscuribacterales; family Obscuribacteraceae; genus JAIEPM01. The sequence continues at coordinate 2,881 of JAIEPM010000502.1, read as the reverse complement.
ACAGAGCGACCATCCTTAAATGTAACAGTACTGATTCCCAGCTTATTAGTTTCCAGAGATTTCACATTTCCTTTAATTTCATATCTGCCGTCGGGATGCACAGTCACACGCTCTCCTTTGGCAGTATATACCGATTCCCGCCCGTCCTCTCGAAGCAGAAAGTCACCCGTGGAAAGCGCTTTCACACCATCCGGCTTAAGCAGCTCTTCCAGCAATTGGAGATCTCTGGGGCTGACTTTGTCGCCTGCTTTCCATTTTTCTTCAGCTCGCTCTTCTTGCTCCTCATGCTTCCGGTTTTGATTTTCTGCCGAAGAGGATGGCTTTAGCAACTCCGCCCACAATTCTTTCTGTAAGTGGCTCAGCGCATTTGAAGCGGCGCCCGCATCGCCGGCGGCCGCTTCCTCATCCAATCGTTCATCGTCTTTTAATAGCTTCTCTGTCATAACTTTCTTCCTCTTAAAACAAAACTTGATTTCAAAACATAAAACTATGGTCGAATTTCAATTTGAGGCAAGGAGTTATGTCCTGAGCGCTTTTGTAATTGTGGGCCGGGGAAATAGTCGCTCCAGCGGAATGACACGCTTTCCCGGCCTCGTCTAATTTCTTGAATGCCGGAGGCATCGAAAGCTACACTTGCGCCATCCTTAAATGTAACCACTGTTTCACCGTTTTTTCCTTTTTCCACAGACTTCAAATTACCTTTGATACTGTGCGAGCCATCCGGATTTACAGTGACCCGGTCACCACCGGGAGTAAATACGCTTTCTCTGCCATCGGCGCATACAAGCGTGTCTCCGGTGGAAAGCTTCTTCACGCCATCGGGCTTAGCCAAAAGATCCCTTATAGCGCGCTCATATCTCGGTTCGTCTGAAGCATCAGCGTTTTTCAGAGCATCCTTAATTTGCTCAAACACCGATGCTTTCTCATGAACAGCATTATTCTTGCCGGCCTCTTCCATCAAAGATCGAGCCATTGAACCAAAGCCCACGCCACCACCGGCCGTGCCACCCTCGCCTTTTTTTGCAGCATCTCCTTGAGCACTCAAGCTGCGGCTGCCTGAATCGGCAGAAAGCTCGTTGCGAAAGCCTTCGACAGCTTTAGCAAGCGCCCCCTCAGTTGCAGTCGCTGCAATTTCTTTAACTAGATCATCTTCGCTAAATATCTGGTCTGCCATACTACTGGTCCTCCATAAAGGAGGGATCTACAGCAATACTCCCTACGACCTGCTTCACAAGCAAGCAGTACCACTAATTTTCAATAATCCCTCACGGCATTCAGCCCGTGAAACATTTCCGATGTCATCATCATGCATGAATCAAGCCTCGATTTGCATGTGTTTGCATACTGATTTCAGATGTGCATGATTACCGCAGCCTACTGCATTTCTCCACAGCGATGCAAGTTGCTGCCGGTCCGCTAAAATGATTTGCTATCCTAGATCTCTAACTATGCAAAAAACAATTCAAAGGATCAAATGCCCGGCAAAATACTCGAATGCTTAACCTGGAAAGAAGCAGAAGCAGTTCTCAAGGAAGAAACGCTGATTGTGATTCCACTTGGCGCGGCAGCCAAAGAACACGGCTATCATTTGCAACTTCGAAATGACTGGCTCATTGCCGAGTATTTAAAAACCCGACTTATTATAGAGGAAGACTTGCTTGCGCTTCCGACCTTGAATTATTCATATTATCCGGCATTTGTCGAATACCCCGGCTCGATTTCGCTATCCAAAGAAACAGCCCGCAATATGATTATTGAAATCTGCCGGAGCATCGCGGCTTTCGGACCAAAGCGCTTCTATGTGCTCAACACCGGCATCTCGACTCTGGAAATTCTTGAGCAGGCGGCATTGAACTTGTTGGAAGAGAAAATTGTTCTGCATTACACAAACATGGACAAAGCTCTTGCCGACTTAAAGAAAGAGATTTCAGAACAGGAAGGCGGCTCACATGCAGATGAAATCGAAACTTCGATGCTCCTTTATATTGCGCCTGAAAGCGTACAAATGCAGAATGCTAAACGTGACTATATAAAGGATGCACCCGGTCGACTGAGCCGCAGGCCGGACACCCCTTTCTCATATTCCGAAAGTGGCGTATGGGGAGATGCTACCCTTGCCAGCCGAAGCAAAGGCGAGAAAATAGTAGAATGTCTTTTCAAACAAATTCTCGAAGAGATCGAGGCACTTAGAAAAGTCCCCGTTTTAAAAGATTGAAGTAAAAGTCTTGCTCAGCAAAATCAAAAAGCAACTGCAGCATCAGGAAATCACTCTATTCATGTTTTTCCTGGCTCTCTGCCTTTTTCGCTTTCCGCTGCAGCATCATATAAGCCTGGCTCGCTTTCAGCACTATGGGCTGGCGTTGTATGTATGGGCTTTGGGCTTTTTCTTCCAGCTGGCCTGGTCCTGGAAAAAGCTGAGCCTGAGAGGTCGAGCCTGTCTCTTAAGTACCGGCACTTATATCGGCTTTTTTGCCATGGTCTTTTACCAGAACCCCTGGCTGGACGCAAGAATGGCTGTTCAAACCGAAGGACAGGATCTTCTGCGCCTGTTTTTTGCAGCAGCCTGCGTATTTTTTGGCTTTATCGTTTCAGTGATCTGGCTTGCCTGGGTTCTGGAAAAGAATGATAAAAACGGGGAGAAAGGCTCCTGAAACAGCTCGTACTAATGTGTGGTGTTCCCGGCTCAGGAAAATCGACCCTGGCTAAACGGCTTGTCGACAAAGGTTATGCTGTCCTCAACGCTGATTCAATCCGAGAAGAGCTCTGGGGAGACATCAGCGAGCAACGCAACTCTGAACAGGTCTTTGAGCTTTTCTTTAAGCGCATGGACGAATATATGGCTCTCGGGAAAGACATTGTGGTGGACAACACAAATACTAAT
>JAIEPM010000475.1 GCA_019748395.1 Candidatus Obscuribacterales bacterium | reverse complement strand
CGGCGCCGGTTTTCGCCGAGGACAAAGGAATCCTGGCGATTCTGGTCATGGTCGCTTTCGCTCTTAAAATACTCTCGTTTTTACTGGACAAAAAGGAAACTTACAAAGCTAACGCTTTCGATATTCTTGTGCTGGCATTTGCGGCAATGAACATAATTGCCACAGCTGCCTCTCATTACTTGCTGCCCAGCATCAAGGGACTGTCGAAAATGGCGGTCTATTTTTGCTCATACTTTTTATTTCTGAGCACCTTAGGCAGATCTCCAAAGAAACGAAGTTTACTGCTTATTTGCTCAGTGCTGCTCTCCGGATTTCTAGTTTCACTCTACGGGCTTTACCAGTACAAAATAGGCGTGGCGCCTCTTGCAACCTGGGAAGATCCAAACGTTGAAGAAAAAACCACCAGAGTCTATTCAACATTGAAAAATCCAAATCTACTGGCCGGCTACCTCGTGCCTCTCATTCCATTAAGCATAAGCCTGGCATTCATGAGTTTTTGCCAGAGCGGCTGGAAAAAGCTTCTGTCGATTCCGGCTCTGGGCTGTGCCGGTGCAATCGCCTTATGCTGCGTGTTCACAGGCAGCCGGGGCGGATATATGGGCATAGGCGCTGCTTTTGCCGGACTTGCGATCGTAATGCTCGGATCGGCCTGGCAAGCAAAACCAAAACTAAGACCTCTTTTCTTGCTTACTTTTCTGGTAGCACCGGTAATACTGGCATTGATCCTGCACCAGTTTCCATCCTACGAGCACCGCATACTTTCCATTTTTGCCGGGCGAGAACACAGCTCAAACTCATATCGCCTCAATGTATATGTCGCATCTTTCAAAATGTTCCTCGACAGCTGGTGGCTGGGAGTTGGTCCCGGCAATTCCACATTCAAGCTGGCTTACGGCTTATACATGCGCAGCGGCTTCGACGCACTGGGCACCTACTGTGTGCCGCTGGAGGTGGCGGTGGAAACAGGAGTGCTCGGGCTCTTCATTTTTGCATGGATGGTCATGGCGGCGGTCGCACGCGCGCATGAAAGTTTCTGGGAAAACCTCAATATGCCGGAACGCTGGTTGAAAGCAGGCGCAACTTCGGCTCTCTTCGGCATGATGATTCACGGACTCGTTGATACTGTTTATTATCGGCCGCAGGTGCAATTCGTATTTTGGTTGCTGCTGGCTCTATGTGTTTGTGGTATTGCAGGCAAGAAAGAGCCGGAGCTCGGCAGCAGGACAGAAGAAATCCTTTCCTCCGGGGAAAGCTGAATTAGCTTCTATAAGGATTGAGATTGAAAAATGAGTCTTCTTTCGTTGCTTCAGGAATTCGACGGCAAAGAAATAGGTGAAGACGAAAATGGAGAAGCAATTTTCGGAGCGCTTTTTCCCGGCTTGAGCAAAGAAGAATTAAATGAACTTGCAGGCCTGATTCCCTGTCCTTTGCCCCCTCAAATAGAAGAAATGCTGAAGCTCTCTAGAGCCATTGATCCAGGTCTTCCTGAAATGGATTTCTCCGGGCTCAGCCTGAAAGATAAATTCAGCATGCCGGAAATTTTTCCAAATGGTCTTCCGCTGGCAGGAGACGGCAAGGGTAATTTCTGGATCGCAGATTTGAACATGAAATCAAATGACTGGGGTCCGGTTTTCTTTTTCTGCAAGGATCCAAAAGTGATCGTCTGGCAAGCATCGAATTTTGAAGAGTTTCTCAGACAATTAATAGCTTTTGCAGGCTCTGAAAAAGATTCGCCCATTGAACTTGTGCACGCTCAATACTCAAGGCATATATGGCAAGAAAATCCCGGAGCAAACCAAGCCCCTGATACAAGCTTGCCCCAAATCGATCCGGACCTTGCTCTCTTTGCTCAATCATTAAAGAAGGGATATTTATTTGTAGATCTTCGCCGTGCTCGCATCGGCGACGGCTTTTCCTGGGGACGCTACGGAGAGCAAACCGAAATCAAACGAAACGGCAAAGAGCGTCTTTTTGCGTATCGCAAGAAGCCGAGTTTTATTGAAAAAATATTTTTCGGTAAGTAATGAAAGATCTTGGCAAATTTCCAGTGCTGTTGCTGGTATGGCGGGCGGTGGCACCGAAGATGCCCAAGAACTCGTCAAGAGATGAAACTAGGGGAAACCCTGTGGTCACTGAAGCGCAAGGGACTATATCCTGCTCTTAGAAGCCGCCGGACTATCGTATTGGCCGTGCGAAAGATTAACCACCGGCGGCTCCGAATTTTTCAATTCACAAAAGCGACAACCCTTGCCGGAGCAGAACTTGCTCCCACGAGATTCAAGGGGAAAAACGCCACTTTGAAACCGTGTGCAGGCAATTTCTCCAGATTGCAAAGCTGCTGAACCACATAAAATTCTTTCTTTCTGTGAGCATAGTGAGCATCCCAGATATATTTTTTGTCGCCGCTTTTGACAAAATCGGCCACCATTACGTGAAAGGGACGGTCCCAGCCGGTTGCGTCCGTACCGCCGATCAGAGCCCCCTGCTCGGATAGCCAGGATGCCGATTCCGCTACCATGCCCGGATAGTGATAACGCATCGGGTCATTCAGAGCGTAGTCGGCATGACCAGTTCTTATCAGACAGGCGTCACCTTCTTTGATCGTGTAGGAAATCCGCTCAAGCTCGCGCTTGAGATCATCGACAGTGATAGCCGCGCCGCTGCCTTTCTTGCTTGAAAAATCAAGAACGCAGGCATCGCAAAAAAGATCTTCCAGCGCTATTTGATCAACTGTTTTTGCTTTTTCATCTCCGCAAGTACTCCCGTAGTGCCAGGGAGCATCGACATGAGTGCCCAGATGACTGGATATTTGCAAATTCTCTTCTGCCCAGCCCTCGCCGCAAGGCAGGTCGGAAGGCTGGCAGCCGAAAATGCTTTGCATAATCAAGGCGCCTGCGGCATGATCAACAAACTCCACTTCCGGCGAAATGATGCGGTAAAGCGGCATCAACTGTTTTGGAAAGCTATCTTTTTTCAGGACCTCAAGCGGTCTTGTTAAGTCGATCAGTCGGGTCATTTCCTGGCTCCTAAAGGCGGATAATGATCTTATCTTCTTGAGAAAAGACTGCTCAAAACTGATTCCGGTAAAAATTACAGTTTTAGCAAGCGCATAAACGGGTATGTCTGGAAAGGCTCTCAGGCAAGCATTGTTAGGACCTGAGCTGGAAAGAAAAGACCATGAAAGAAAGATACTTCACTCTTGAAGAAGCTCGAGCTCTCCTGCCGGAACTCAAGGAACTCTTAATTGCAGCCAACCGAGACCTAGACTCAAGATCAGGCAAGCTCTCCGAGCTTAACAATCGCTATCTGGAGGCGGAGGCGGCTCTCGACGATTGTCAGACTCCTGATCAAGAAGATGATGAAAGTTTACGGGATTTTCGACAACAACGCGCCCGCTTCGAAGCCGCGATCAGCGAACTGTCCAAAGAGCAAGCAGAATTCGTGCGCTTACTGGAACAATGGGTTGACAAGATCAGCTCTCACGGAGTCATTCTGCGAAAAATGAAAGAAGGTTTGCTGGATTTTCCTGCCGCAAATGGAGAATTCAAATATTTTCTATGTTGGCAACTTGGTGAGGAAGACATCACCCATTGGCATCTCTCAAACGATGGATTCATCGGTCGTAAAGCTCTGCCGAGCCTTTCTGAATATTGCTGAGCACCCCTTGCCAAGCAAGAAATAATGCTAAGACATTTTTCCCGAAGCCAGACCGGCAATACATGACTATGGCTCAAATGCAGCCAGCGATGTATAATCATGCGGTCAGTTCGGTATATTGGCAGGAGTGAAAATGAGGTCAAATATTACTAGGTTCGCAGCACTCTCGGTGCTTCTTTCCTTCGCTGCAGCTCCGGCTTTCGCAGCGGGTGCAGCATCGTCGATTTCGATCAAAATCGGATATTTCAATTTGGCACTTGTAAAAGCATCCTATCCGGAAGCTGCAGGTTCTGAAACTCTCAGAGTGCAAGCAGAAAACCAACTTCGCCGTGATGTCGAAGAAGGCAACAAGCAACTGCAAAAGGCTCAGGAAGACAAAAAGCCGAAAGAAGAGCTCGAAAAGAAAGCTCAACAATTGCAAACAGAAATCAACGCTAAACAACGTGCTTTGATCGAACTCGTGCAAACTCAGCAGCAAATCGCCAACCAGCAAATTGCCAGCGCTGTTGCACAGGTCGCTAAAGAAAAAGGTCTCGATCTTGTAGTCGACGGCGCAGGCGTATTCGCAGGCGGCGACAAAATCGTTTCAAGCGGCGAAGACATCACCGACGCAATCGTCAAGAAACTAGCTCCAGCTGCCATCAGATCCGGTGGCGGTGAAAAACCGGCAGCTCCGGCAGCACCAGCCGCCAAATAATCGCAGAGCCGACTCACAGCTAACTCGACGGAAGGCTGTTTACTACTGAAAAGCAGCCTTCCTAGAAAAGGGGAGCATTTGGCGAAAAAATATATAAGCAAGTCTGCACCAGCGGCAGTGTCTTGTTTAGCCAGGCAGAGTTTATGGCTTTGCCTGGCATTCTCGCTTAGTTTGTCCCCGCTCAGCACCCTGCCTCTCATGGCTCAGGTCGCCACTCCAGGAGCGCGCACGGACAGCACCACGACGATCCTACCCACCGACGTGGTCCCGCTGGCAGATAGAGAAGGCAACAAGACCCCGATAGGCGAATTGCTGCAGCTGAAGATAATGCAGCGCTTGCCGGCTCAGCTGTATTTTTCGTCGAGCATTGAAGTCACGGGTCGCGATGAAACAAACCCTTTCCAGTTTCCGACCAAAAGAGCACTAATGGCACAGTTGCCGAGACCGGCAATTTGGCGCAATTTGAACGCCGTCAACCAGGCTTCACTATACGATATTCTCGGTCAGGTTGCGCGAAACAACCTGGTATTTCGTGCTCTACCAAACATTTCAGGCGGATGGGCATTTACGCCGCACACCAGACTCTTCACCAACTATTTCATGATTCGCGACCAGTTAACTCACAACATGAGATTAAACACGGTCATTCATTCTTATTCTATCGGTTTGCAGCATGACAAGCCAGTTGGGTCCAAGGGCAGCCTGCAATTCGAGTTTCAGGGCAGAGAGCTCTGGCAATTGCACCAGAAACCAGTTTTCGACTTTCTTCCTGCCGTAACCTTATCCTATATCCTGACACCGCGTACGGTACTGTTCGTAAACTCTCTTGTGCAGCTGAGAGGCTTGGGTCCATTCGTCACGCCGAACCGAGAAATCGACCCATTCTACACATGGGGCGGTCTGTACCAGAAAAACGGTTGGACATTCTCTGCTTCCACGACTTTTGTGCAGAACTTCAGGCAGCCCTTCCATCACGCCGCGACAATCCCAAAAAACAACTATGTTTTCATTTCGGACTTCGAAGTAGCTCGTCGCGTTATGAAGCAATATCCTGGTTTGCAAGCTTTCGTGCGCGCCGAACCAATCTGGAACTTCCATGCGCACAACACTCCAAGTTTGTCCGGTATGGACTTCCGTTTATTCTTCGGCATGCGCTTTGCCATGGCAAAACCAGCTTTGACTGCAACGCTTCAGCAAATCAGAGAACAGTTGAAGCAAGATTCCGAGCCGGAACCGAACGCTCCCGGAAAACCATCGGCGCAGATGATTCAAGAAAACGAAATCACGATGAATCCGCAGCCCATTCACGGTTTCCTTGAGCGAAACACGCTTGCTGAAACTTGCATGAACCCGGACGGTGACACGGCAGTCATCGCTCAAGACGAAAGCGAAGCGACAAAAGAATCGGCTAAGGAAGCTCAAAGCGAACCGATCGCAACAGTCCGGCAGCTTGACGATAGGATAGCCGAGAGCAATATCGCCGAAGCTTCGCCTGAGAACACAGACAAGCAGAGCCTCCTAGAAAACATTGCCGAAGAATCTAAAGCTGCAAGTCCGGAGCAGCAACTTGCGCAAAACAACTCAAATGCGATTCTGGATTTGAGCAAAACTAATTTAGACTGGACCGAATTTGAGACGGCGGAAAACGCCGATATAAATTTGAACGACCGCAATTCTTTGCACCAGGTTCTCGCGCAGGCAGAAGCGCACAGCAACAAGGAAGCGCTGAACTTGCGCTCAGAGGAAATACGGAAGCTGGCAGAAAAGAATGAAGAAGATTACCGATTGTCATTCGCTCCAGTACCACTACCGGTGCCGGCTACAGCAGCGCAAGCCAGGGTAATTCCTCAAGCTCCCAAGCAAGTGCAGAAAATCGCAAGCGGCACAAGCAGCAAACTAATTCCAAGTGTCCAAAAGCCTGAAGCAAAGCTCTTGAAGCCACTGGCAGCAACAAACTCGCTTGCCACAAGGTCTCTTCCAAGCGTTGCACCCTCGAGTTTGACGCTATCAGCCAAAACTCCGAGTTTACCCAGTTCACAAGCCGGCAAAAACAAGGATATTGCACTTGTTCCGGAATTGAAAACTCCGATTCTAAACACAGATATCAGCATCCCTCAGCCTCTCAGCCGGCAAGATCAGAAACTGCAGTCACTCAGCTCTGCCGTCAGCCCCAGCACCATCAAGAACGAATCTAAAACAGACAAACTGTTTGCAACGCCGGTACCGATTCAGAGTGCAATAGCAAAATCAGCACCAAACACGGTACCAGCTCCTGTAAGCGGCAAATTGCAATCACCAGAGCAAGCGCTGCCCTCACCGACTGCAATTCCGTTAACAGCAAAAACAACAGCTACTGAATCTCCAGTGGAACAAAAAGCAAGCGAAAAACGACCAACTCGTGTTATCGCAAACAAAGATGGTTCAATACCACTAAGTGAGGCTAAGCTGGATAACTTAGCAGCAGCCGAAACAGCAAGCAGCACCGACAAAACTCAAGTTGCGGCGACTCCAACAGCAAAACTTCCGGTACTGAGCAGAGTTCCTCAAAACTCTCCTGTCAGCGCCAATCCTTTAACCATGGCCTCAGCAAGCAGCGGTGTTTCGACAAGTCCAAAAGTCATCGTGCCAGTTGCTGCCGAGCCAGTTGCTGCCAAGCCAGTTGCTGCCAAGCCAGTTGCTGCCAAGCCGGTTATTGCCGAGCCGGTCGCTAAGGTAGAAAAAGCAAGCGTTCCAGTTGCTGCCGTTCCACTTACCAGCCATAGAAAGTCCGACAATTCGATTTCAGATCCGCTCAAAGTTAGAGAAGCAGTTGCGCAAGATAAAGCAACCGGAAAGCCGCTCGTTGCAAATTTGCCTGCAAAAACAACATTCAATCAAGTGGCTCCGGCAATTCTGCCCAACCCAAAAGCGGACACTGCATCTAAAACAAAACAGGCTTCAGCAGCACCTGTTTTGCAAATGGCAAACTCCGAGGAAATATCGATTGCAGTTTCAGACCTTTCCGATAATGAAATTGCCAGCCCTAAAATCGCCATGGCGCTTTATGACAATTGGCAATCGCCGGTGCTAGATGACCCCCTTATTGAAGATGCGCAGAGCGCAGGCAAAAAACTTAGCAGCCTTGATTTGCCGACCGACAAATTGAACAAGCAGAAGCCGTCCAAGCAAAACGAAAGGAATCGCACCGACATGAAGCTGATTCCCCCCTTCCCTTCTGCCAAGCAAAGCAGCAAGGACAGTCCATTGAACGATCTGCAAATTCCCGTTCTACCGGTTCACTAACTAGCGACACTCCCCCCCGAGCGTCGGACGAAAGGCAGTCATGAAGGCTGTTTTAGAATGCTGCCATTGACACTGCATTTTCTCTGCATCGGAATAAGTTGTGCAACAGCCCACACGGCGATTGACTGCAATTAGGCGATGCTTCACAAGGCGCTGATAGAGCCATTTTTCAGACATCAAACAACTACAACAGCAGCTTACTTAAGAACGCTTCAAAAAACTAATCTAAGATCGTAAAAGTGTGCGTCTGGAAAGTATTGCAAGACAAGCCTCTTCAGCTTCAAAAAACAACCACTCATTTGGGGGATAGTTTTGTCGTAGAGAATCAACATACCTTTGATAGGAAAGGGTTTTGAGCGGGCAAAGATCCATCAAGTCCTTTCCTTCCCGGGGACATTATTCGTATGCCACAGGCAATCGTTCTTGTTCATGCAATCGGAGCAGAGCTAAGTGAAAATGCCTCGATTCCAACTCTGATCAGGAACAATGGTCACAAAGTCCATGATATTTGCTTTGCAGACTCTCATAAGGGCAGTCAAAGGCTGAGTTTTAACGAGCTGGCCGGCCGGCTGGAAAACAGCCTTGCGGAGCTGGAGAATTCCGGTCTGGACATATCTCAAAGCGCAATAATCGGTTATTCCACTGGAGCCATACTGGCACGTCGCTGGCTGCTCAATAGAAGTCAGAGCGGCAAGAGTTTGCCGTCACATTTTATTTCTCTTGCCGGTCCACAACATGGAAGCAGCCTTGCACAGCTTGGAAATACAATTCGCAGCAAAGTATTTCCGGAATTTGCCGCAGACTGTTTTCATGAAAGAGCTCTATTGGAAGAACTCGATTACGCCAGTGAATTTCTCTGGACTCTTAACGAAGAATGGCTTAAGGCTGCGCACAATAATCAACTTGCTACTTACATTTTCAGCATGGTCGGCGACGATCACAGTGACCTGAAGTTTCAGCTTTTCTGGCAGACAAAAGAAAACGGCAGCGATGCGGCAACTAGAATTTCCTCGGCTAATCTGAATTACCGCATAATGTCCGTCGATTTGGGCGCCGCTGAAACGACACTGAGAGCACTTGAACTTCCATGGCGGACTCCACATCTTGTGATTCCGGGGGTTTCTCACTTCGGTGAAAAAGGAATTTTGAACGCCGGTAATCACACCGCAGACACCGTTTTTCGAAACATCAGCAAAGCCTTGTCGGTGAGCACAAGAGAAGACTATGAAGCTCTTGCTTCCATATGGAATCAGCTTACAGAAGATTGGGGAAACGCCAAACCAAGTCACAATTGCTCAACTATAATTTTCAATCTGGAGAATCTGGCTCAAACCGGACACAATGATTGTCTTATATTGCTGCATGATGATTCAAGAAATGCCCATGCAATCTCCAATGCAATCGAAAAACATCAGCCGCTGCAAAACGCAGAGCTAAAATCGAGATACTCCTTCTATCTTAACTTCCCTCGTTTTCAGAGCTTTCCGGAGCACCATATTTCAATTGAACATAAGCAGCGGCATGAGCTTATGCACTATGAATTGCATTTTGAAGAAAACAAAATACCTCTGCTTCGAGCAAACGAATTCACTTACCTGAAAATCAGACTTATAAACGAAGAGTCGAATTAGGACATGGTCCGACTCTAATACGCTAATTTAAGCTAGAGCAGATTTTCAAGCAGTTTAGTGAACATGAGTATTTACAATACGCTGATTCTGAGCATAATCTGCCTGAGAATCCGGAATTAAATTTTTCCGGGAACATTAGAGCCGTTCTTCAGTCTTGCTTCAATGCAAAAAGCATTGAAGAGGATAGTCTTATGTTGAAGCCGCGGAGCAGCCCGTATATTGCCTTGAGCGTAGCAGTCTCCGGACTGCTCTATACAGGAATAGATCGGGTCATGGCAGATGAAGTAATCGAGAGCAGGAGAACGACAATCATAGAGTCTGCTCCGCTTGAGAGCGCGAGAACAACGACCATAACAACTACTTACGAACCTTTGAAGCAAAGTGATGTCGAGACTATTTTGAAAACAATTGAAATCAGGCGGGCCGAAATCCTTAACCGCATTGCAAATGCAGAATCATTCGGAAGCTTGAGTAAAGATCAAGCTCTGGAGTTCAAATCCGGATTAGAAAAAATCGGAACGGAAATTTCAATCTTAAAATCACAAACATCGCCAAGCCCGCTTTTGGCAATAACGCTGGCGCAAGATCTGGATAGCATTGCCATGCAAGCAAGGACGGCTCAAAGCACAATAGTCTATGTGCCAATTATTGAAGGCTCACATTTCACAATCTTCAACGGCAGGATTATTCAGCTCGACGACATAGCCGTGCGGAGAATCGGGCTTGAAAGCAAAATTCTCGACAGGCAAGCTGCCGGTCAAATCAGCAGGCAAGAAGCTGATGAACTCAGACATGAGCTAAACACAATTTCAGCAGCCGAAGACCTATACCGCAGCTCCGGAATAAATCACGATCTAACAAACAAGCAAGCGCGCAGCATTTATGCTTCATTTGACAAAGTAGCCACGCGTCTTGATGCCTGGTCCAAATAGCAAAATTTACCGCCAAAGAAAATCTGCCGAAGGAGAAATCCTTGGGCAGATTTTTCTTGAGGGACTCTTTAGATCTGACTAAATCTCATCCAGCTTGAGCAATGAAGAGTAGTCGGCTTCGCTCTTTTTTGCAGCAGCCGCGGCGGCGGCAGCAATATCGGAAAGATCAAAAAGTGAACTCTGCAATACAGCTGCATGCGCGAGCGAATCAGCCGTGTTATGGTCTTTCACATAATTCAGAGCTTCCTTAGACGCCGCAATCGCCAGCGGCGATTTTGCAGCAATTTTCGCAGCAATAGAGGCGACTTCTTTTTGCAAAGTTTCCTCGTCATCAAAAAGTGCATTCAGCAAACCGATTTCTTGAGCTCGTTCTGCCGATAGTTTATCGCCTGTAAAGGCAAGCTCCCTGACTATGCCATCGGGAATAAGATGAGGCAATCTTTGCAATACGCCAAGGTCTGCCATCATTGCCAAATTAATTTCTTGCAGGCAAAAATAAGCTGATTTACTGGCATATCGCATATCACAAGCAGAAATAAGATCGAGCGCTCCGCCAATACATGCACCATGCACAGCAGCAATTACGGGAATGCGCAACGCAGAAAGCGCCGAAAACACATCTTGTAATTGCAGAACCAGAAGTCTTAGTCGATCTCGCTGACGGGGATTACTATTATCGAGAGATTGGTTATTAGCAAACAGAGACAAATCCATACCGGAAGAAAAATGCTTGCCTTCACCTGAAATCACAAGAACTCTCAGTGAAAGATCGTTCTTGATTTCATCTAACGCAAGAGGAAACTCTCGCCAAAAGTCTCTTGTCATTGCGTTTGCTTTTTCAGGCTGAGCAAAATGCAAATTAGCCACAGCGCCATTTTTTGTTATTTTTAGAGATTTATATTCAGTAAGCAAAGTCATCTTAAACCTCTATTTTTTGTTGCCGGCAGCCGGGGTTTTGGAAGAACACCAATCATCAAGAAAGAAGTCTCTCACCAGCTTATGACCTGGCTCGATGGCATATTTGGAGAAATCGCTAATGCCTGAATCTTCCAGTACTTCGACATCAATGAAAAAATTGCCGGTGCAGGCTCTCGATGAGCGAGCAAGAATTTGCACGGCAGCATCAGCCATGATCGCCGGGTCTCGGCTGCCTTTAATTGCCTCATCCCCACCCAGCAGGTTCTTTACTGCGGCAGTAGCAATCGCTGTTTCCGGCCAGAGTGAATTAACAGCGATGCCCAAATTTCGAAACTCTTCAGCCATACCGAGCGTGCACATGCTCATCCCATATTTGGCCATGGTGTATGCCACATGTCCAGCGAACCATTTTGCATTCATATTCAGGGGAGGGGAGATGTTGAGAATGTGCGGATTTTCGGCATTTTTCAGAAAAGGCAGGCAGTATTTGGAAACCATGAAAGTGCCGCGAGCGTTGATACCATGCATCAAGTCATAACGCTTCATTTCCAGAGCTTCGGTGCCGACCAGATTCAGAGCACTGGCATTGTTAATACAAATATCGATTCCACCGAAAGTGCCGACAGCCTTCTCAACAGCAGCAATGACCTGTTCTTCCGAGCGAATATCGCAAACCACAGGAAGAGCTTTTCCGCCCGCCTCTTCGACGTCCTTGGCAGCCGAGTAGATGGTGCCGGGCAGCTTTGGATGCTCTTTTTCAGTCTTGGCAGCGATAACGACATTAGCTCCATCGCGCGCAGCCCGCACTGCGATGGCGTGACCAATACCTCTTGAAGCACCGGTAATGAAAAGCGTTTTCCCTTTAAGCTGCATATTTTATCCCCAAAATTTAGAGCTCAAGATTAGCATCAAGAGGCTATGTTTCGGTGAGATCCCGGTAAGCAACAGCCTTACAAAATCAGAATCCCGGATGCTTCTTCAGCAAGCGGGACCCTAAATCTGAATAATTAGCGACGAATTACCACTTTACTGGTTGCTCGCCGGGAATACCGTCGTCGAAAGTATCTCCTTTCAGCGAATGTTCCCGCCCCTGAATCACGATGTAGTAGAGATCGCTCTCAGAGTTGTTGCGCCAGCTGCGGTCGCCATCAGGCGCAACTCTAATGCAGCTGCCTTCCTGAACATCGATTATTTCGCCATCAATCTGAATTTGACCCTTGCCGCCTATAAAAATATATAGCTCTTCATTGGCTTTATGTTTGTGCGTAAATGGCACAGCAATGCCTGCAGGCAATCGGTTCAGTGAAACCTGCATGGAGTTAAGGTCGAGATGGTCTTTGATGAAGAGCTTCCCATAAACAGGTTTATCTCTCAATGGATGTTGCAACTCATATTGAAAGAGATCGGCAAATTTACCGGCATCGATTGCGGTAAAATTCTTTCCTTTTTTTGTAGGGATGCTCTGTGTTTTAGTCAATTCAGCCAAATTCATGATAGTTCTCCTTTTTATGCAAACGGATCTGAGCACTGCCACTCGGCAGGCCCATTCAGCTAACTAATTGATTTCGAACTAAGTGCGTAAAAGAGATATGTAGGCTTTCAAACTTTCGCATACCTGCTTCATGCGATCTGGCTCTTTATACAGATTGCTGAGCATGATGCCGCCTTCAAGGGAAGATACAATAAAGGTAGCAACTTGCCTGGTATCAATATCTTTTTTCAGGGCTCCGCTTTCTCGGGCGGATATAAGCAGCTGTTCTGTGGAATTGAGAAAACTTTCAAACGCCATTTTTACCTGCTCACCAAGCAATGGATTACTGTCGGAATTCTCAACGGCACAGTTCAAGAGCGGACAACCACCGGGCAGGGGCGGGTTTTCGACGACATCTGAGAATGCCGCCAGAAAAGCCAGCAGCTTTTCCATGGGCTCAGTTTCCGATTGAACCCGAAGACTAACGCGCTCCGAGAATACTCTGCGAGCATATTCAAAAGCAGCAACTGCCAGTTCATCTTTGCTTTTGAAATGATTGTAGATTCCTCCCTTTTCCAGACCTGTGGCATTCATGAGATCACTCATTGAGGCACGGTAATAACCAATACTGTTGAAAAGCCCTGCGGCTCGCTCAACGATCAGCTCTTTCGTCAATTTGCCTTTTTTACTCATTTTCATACCGACCGGTCGGTTTGTTTCTCTAAATGTATCAGGCTGTTCAGGAGTCTGTCAAGGCAGGGAGAAAGAGCCGCTTCTCCTTTGCTGATATAGCTTTTCAGCAATATTGCGAGTTCTCCTACCGACCGGTCGGTCTTTTTTAATGAAAGCAACTATCTGAACACAGAGATCAAAAAGACAAACTTTTTGATCTATTTCAATGCCTTCTCGAAATTAACGCTGCCAGCAGCAGAAGTCCAGTCTAGCCAGCTCAACAAAGCACTTTCAGTCAAGCTGCTATACTCCTTTCCCTGGTTAATGCGGGTGTAAGGTGATGAAAACAAATAGCTGTTCAACAGAGTCTGCAGACAAAAAGGAATGCGCAGGCTCAACTAATTTATTCTCCCCTCTGACATTGCGCAGTATTACTTTTCGCAATCGCATCGGCGTCTCGCCCATGTGCCAGTATTATTCTAAAGATGGCTTTGCAGACGACTGGCACCTCGTACACCTTGGTTCACGGGCAGTTGGCGGCGCGGGTCTAGTAATAGTAGAAGCCTCTGCTGTTGAAGCCCGAGGTCGCATAACTCCAGACGACCTGGGAATTTATAAAGATGAACATATAGCCAAGCTGAAACAAATCACGGGCTTCATCTCGAGCTTTGGTGCAGTGCCCGGAATTCAGATTGCCCATGCCGGTCGCAAAGCATCTAGCAAAAACCCCTGGAAAGAGGGGAACCGGCATGACAAACTGGCCGTAAGCAATGAAGACGGCGGCTGGGACATTGTCGGACCAAGTGCCATAGCCTTTTCCGAAACTTCGAAATTGCCGACGGCTTTGAGCGTTACAGAAATCAAAGAGATACAGCAAAAATTTGTAGACGCAGCGAAGCGCTCTTTGGAGGCTGGTTTCACATTCCTGGAAATACATGCAGCTCATGGTTATCTTCTGCACAGCTTCTACTCACCGCTATCAAATCAAAGAAGCGACGAGTACGGCGGAAGTTTTGAAAATCGAATTCGTTTTCTCGTTGAAACTGTTCAGGCCGTGCGCAAAACCTGGCCGGATAATTTACCGCTATCAGTTCGGCTTTCAGCAAGCGATTGGGTTGAGGGCGGCTGGAGCGTAGATGATTCTGTCGAGCTTTCAAAAGAATTGAAAAAGCTTGGAGTCGATATTATCGATTGCAGCAGCGGCAACATTCGCTCAGGAGATCGCTACAATATGCACCCTGCATGGCAGGTGCCGCTTGCAGAGTCCGTCCGCAACCAAGCCAAGATTCCAACTGCAGCCGTCGGAATGATCTCAGATTCCAAATTAGCAAACGAAATTATCACGCAAGGCAAAGCAGACATGGTTCTCTTAGCCAGACAAATGATGCGGGATCCGTATTGGCCTTATCATGCAGCTCAAGAATTAGGTATTGAAGCAATAACCATTCCACGCAATTACAGCTACGCACTATAAGCTGTTATGATCGAGTTTTAAGATTTCAAAAGATGAGGGCTCTGGAAGCCAATTCTCCAGAAATTCAGGCAACCAGTCGGTATGGCCTGAATCATTTATGCAAACGAAATCAAATTCTTGGTCTTGAATTTTTTGAAGATCCGAACTAATACTGCAAAGACTTTCCCAGTCATTGAGGAAAATATTTTTGCTGGTGCTGTCCAGAAATCTCTCTCCACGAGCCATTTCAAGTGCCGGAGCCAGGAAAACACAAATAAAGGAGAGCCGCGAGCGAAATTTTTGCTTTCTAAGTAATGCGTACTCAACGGGGAGTGAGCTCTCCAGTTCAATAAGCTTGCTCTTGCAAAAAGCTGTTATCTGATGGGTTCTTCTCTCAGGCTTGCGAACACCGAATTTAAAACGTAGCAAATTTCGAGTGTACCAACACATTAACCTGAAGTTGAGTTCGGCTGCGGTTCTGCAGCCAAAATAAGTCTGAGCAAAGTTTGCAGCCCAAACAGGAAAGTAACAAGAGGAGCTAAATGAAAAATGGAAAAACGAGAGTAGATCATCAAGAAACCCACGCCTCCTAAAAAATCGGAAGCCTGAATCGCGGCAAAATGCCAATTTTTGATCCTTACAAATCAAATCTTTGCTAAGAGGTCTTCCAAAAAAGGTGTCGTCATTGGCGTACAAGAAATGCTCCGATAGCCCAGGAATCCTGTGCATACATGATTCGATTGCAGCCGAATTGAAGTTCGGAAGGTCTTCTTTAAGCGGAAAAATTTCGCTGTGTTCAATTCTTTTTAAGCGCGGAGAATCAGCTTTCAGCCAGTCAGGCCATTGCTGGTCGACAATTAGATAAATTTGTTCAATCCATGGTGCGAATTTTTCTACCGAGCGCAAGAGATATTTGAGCTCGTTCTTATTTCGAAAAAGGCGCTGCCCGGCATAGAGATCAGAAGCCACCGGACCACCATAGGCAGCACGTTTTAGCTTGTGGCGAGGGTCCTCGCCATCTACCCATGTTATAACCAGATCCATGAATCGCAGGCTGCCGAAATTGGAAAACTGCTATTTTAGAATCTTTCTCAGCCCCGACACCATAGTTCACGCATTTGGAAAAGCAGCTCTTAACACTGACAGAAATAGAGTGAGACATCTCAATAATCCCAAGAGTCTCAAGCAGTCAGGCCGTTGATCTTTTTTGCGGTTTGACTTCTTTCAATACTTCTTGAATTTTTTCCATCAATCTACCCAGACCTGTTCTATCTCTGGCCGATACAATAACCGGATTCGGTAGCTGGCTTGCCAACCAGGCAAGATCTTCATGTCGTGCTTTATCGGATTTGTTCAAAACACTGATCATCGGCTTATCAACCGCATGCAGCTCACTTAACACATCATGGACGCTGATTATTTGCTCCATAACATTCGGGTGGCTTGCATCGACAACATGCAAAAGAACATCGGCCTCACCCACTTCTTCCAGAGTTGCGCCGAATGCAGCGATTAATGAAGTCGGGAGTTTTTTGATAAAGCCTACAGTATCGGTGATCAAAACAGGACTGTTGTCGGGAAGCACCGTTCTGCGAGTTGAGGGATCAAGTGTCGCGAATAGCTTGTCTTCAACAATTGATTCAGACTTGGTTAAAGAATTCAGCAAAGTCGATTTACCGGAGTTGGTATAGCCGGTCAAAGAAACAACAGGCAGTTCTTCAGTAATGCGACGCCGTCTCTGTGTATCGCGATAACTTCGAATACGGCTGGTTTCCCGCTCCAGTAAATTGATGCGATCACGAATGCGCCGACGGTCTACTTCAAGCTTAGTTTCACCAGGTCCTCTGGTGCCGATACCACCGCCGAGTCTGCTCAAGGTTAAGCCCTTTCCGACCAGACGCGGATAGAGATATTTCAACTGAGCAAGTTCCACCTGCAATTTGCCTTCTCTTGTATGTGCTCTTTGAGCAAATATATCTAGAATCAGTTCGGTTCTATCCAGAACTTTCACGCCTACTGCAGCTTCCAGATTGCGTTGTTGATTATGGTTGAGCTCGTGATCGACAATTACAAGATTGGCGCCATATTCCTGAACCATTAATGCCAGCTCTTGAACTTTGCCTGAGCCCAAGAATTGTCGGGGATCAGGCTGCAAGCGTGCCTGGGTAAGTCTGCCGCAAACCGTAGCACCGGCTGTTTTAGCGAGTTGAGCCAGTTCATCGAGTTCATCTTCAACCTGCCAGGAATCCTGACCGGAACAAATCAAACCTACTAGAACAGCTCGCTCCTCGCCCTCGGCAATCGGCAAGCCGGGAACTACCCGCCTGAACTCATCTTCAAGAGCCGGTATCATTTTGTCGAACTCAAGTTCTTGAGCTTTGCGCGCCGTGCAAGGCTCCATGACTTTCCAGATTTTGCCTTCGCCGTCTCTAGATGGTAATAGGTGCGCAATATAAACAGCATCAGCAAGCAGACCCTGCTCACCCCGACTTCTGCTGAATTCGCCGTCTGCATCCACTTTGATTTGAGCCAGCGCGTCCAGCCTATGTTTTGCCAGACACTGCAGATCTTCCTTGGAAGGACCGGCGTGACCATGTCCATTCAAACTTGTATAAACGATTCTTTGCCCGCAAAGCCGTCCGGGTCCGGAACGAAAGCCCCTTAACTCCGGTGTATCAACATCTTTTGGCTGGCCGACTGTGATATTAACAATCTGACCGCGCCTGTTTAAGGTAACGCTCAGAACTTCACCGGTTTCATGCGAGAAGTCAGCCATGTACTCAGCTAGATCCATCGTGAGAACGCTTCCTTCTGGAATTCTCTCTTGCAAAAGCCGCTGCAATTTCTTGAGCTCGGATTTCTTCAGTCCTTTAACTTTCGATAGATCTATCTTTGCGTGCAAATGCTGCTTTCTCCTTTCT
>JAIEPM010000560.1 GCA_019748395.1 Candidatus Obscuribacterales bacterium | reverse complement strand
ACGGTTATCCTTCCAAAGATCCTTACAATGGCGGGACGTCCAACAACCGGGACAGTCCATTTGCGCCATATTAGAGAATCAAATTATCCAAACAGGCACGGTCAAAACCTGCCGGCTACTCCTCGGGATCAGCCGGCAGGATGCCGGCGCTCCCAGGGAATTAGCTCTCCAAAAATTAGCTACCGGTAAATTTTGTTACCGGGGACTTCGCTTTGGGGGGAATTCGCCTCTGGAAAATTCGTTTATTTGGCGACGCACAGTTCTTCCAGAACTTCGGAGAAGATCTTCAAGGCGTCGTTGAAATTGCCGACTTGAATTCGCTCGTCTTTGCCGTGCATGCTTGCCAGGTGGTCCTGGTCAATCTTGAACGGCGCGAAGCCGTAAGAGGCAATGCCGAGATCTCTAAACCAGTGCGAATCGGTGAACCATGGCATCACCATTGGTACCACCGGCACTCCCGGCAGGTTCTTGCCCAGCACCTTTGAAATCGCCTCAAAACAGGTGGTGTCATAAGGTGATGCATCAGTATGCACCCAATCGAGAACACCGACTTCCACGGATGAATCTTTCATAGTCTCTTTAAGTGAATTGATGAAAGTATCTTTGTCGACACCGGGAAGAATTCTGCAATCCAGCTCGGCATATGCTTCGGCGGGAATGACGTTTGTCTTATAACCGGCTTTCAAAACAGTGGGAGAAATTGTATTGGCAAGCATGGCAGATTTGAACTTGTCTTTTTTGATGTCCTCATAAAGCTCAGGTTTCTTCACAGATTCATCAATATCGGCAAAGGCAGAACGATATGGCTCGCCGACAGTAGGACTGATCCGCTTGAAATATTCTCGAACCGGGGCCAACACAGTAGGCTTAGGCGGATTTTCAACAATTTTATTCAAGGACTGAAGCAGGCGATTCACCGATGAATCGCGCATCGGCATTGAGGCGTGCCCGGCATCTCCGCGTGCGGTCAGGCTCAACCAGAGAACAGATTTTTCAGAAACCGCGACACCGCTATATCTTGCTTTGCCGTCATCGGCGGTATCGATAAATGCGCCTTCGTTGAAAAGAAACTCGGCATCCTTAATCAAATCGGCATGATTTTTTACGAACCAGTTAGCACCAAAATTTCCACCCACTTCTTCATCGGGTGTCGCCAGGAAAATCACATCCCGGTCAAGCTTCTTGCCGGATCTTTTCAGCATCAAAAGAGATTCCAACTGAGTGATCGCGATGCCTTTCATGTCGATCGCACCACGCCCCCAGATTTCACCGTCCACTTCAAGACCACCGAAGGGAGGATTTTTCCAGTCTTCGGCACGAGCAGGCACTACGTCTATGTGGTTGAGTAAAACGATGGCTTTCTTCTTGCCGCTGCCCTTCAAACGAGCATAAACACAAGAGCGCCCGGGGCCTGTTTCAAAGATTTGTGCTTCAAGCCCATTATCTTTCAATACTTTAGCCAGAAATTCAGCACCTTTGCTTTCGTTGCCGGGCGGATTTGTCGTATCGATTTGCAAATAAGCCTTGAGCAGACTCACAGCTTCCGACTGAGCTGCCGCAAGTGGTGATTGAGAGATTTTGCCGTCCTCGGCAATTGCGGCCGAGTTAAATTGAAAGACAGTGACCGAAAGGCTCAACGCCAGTGTCAACGCTCCCAATAGCCGTCTCTGTGCAAATCGTTCCCGCGCCATGTTTTTTCTCCCTTTGATGCGAACTAAAAGTTTATCGCCATCCCGGCTCATGGAAACACGATTTCGCCGTTTCCAAGTGACAGAAACGGGAAATTTTGCAATTTCAGTGGTAGAAGATTACTGGGTGCCCCGGCATCCATTTAAACGACGGGCGCAGAGAAAGCAGCAGCAATGGCAGAAACCAGGACAGGTACACGGAAACGAATCGGCGATTTACTCTTGAAAGCGGGTGTTATCAAACCCGAGCATTTGCCTGCCGGATTGGCAGAGGCTGATAAATTTCAACTCCGCCTGGGCGAAATGCTTGTCATGCTGAGATTCATGTCCACAGAAGACCTGAGCAATGTTCTGCAGGCCCAGCAAATGCTCGATAACGGGCAAATTGATGAAGAGCTGGCAGTAGCGGCGCTGAAGCAGGCTTCCGAGGAGAAACTCGAATTTGAAGATGCAATCGACCGAGTAAAACAGCTTGAGTCGAGCTCACTCGAGTTCAAAAAGAACCGCATCAACAAGTTGCTTTCCGAAATAAGCGAGAAAGAAAGAAGCTCCGGCGCCCTGCACAGAGATATTGCACCATCCTGTCTTGAGCTTGGCGACCTTTTCGAGCAAATGGCTCAGGATGAAGACGCAGAAAAACAATTCAAAAGAGCATTTTTGATTACGGAAAATTCCTACGGCAAAACTAACTTGAAACTGGCCGTTCCCCTGGCTCGCTTAATTGACCTGAATTTACTGCAAATGAAATTCGCAGATGCCGAGCCTCTGGCCTGGCGCTTGATTCAAATCTGCCAGGAGCACCTCGGAGCAGATGATATCGAAACGGCAAAAGCATTTCATCGCCTCGCCCGTGTGCTTGAAAACAGCGGACGGCTCGTGGAAGCCGAACAGTTTTACCTCTCGGCGCTGCGTGTAAAAGAGAAAAAATATGGTCCCGACCATCCTGAAATGATTGATCAGCTGCGACAGATGGCTTCTTTTTGGAGCAAGCAAGGTCGAAAAGCCGAGAAAAAACGCATTGGCGATATTCTGGTGGAAGCCGGGCTGCTTAATGCCGCTCAGATGCAAGAAGCAGCGCAAAGCGCGCAAAAATTGGGCATACCGCTTGGTCAGTATTTACTGACCTCAGATGCGATTGATGCTGAAGTAGTAAGAGCAGGACTGCAAGCGCAGCTATTGATCGGCGACGGAGTTGTTCCGGCTGAACTTGCAATTAAAGCACTGCGCATTTGCGCCAAACAAAACATCGCTCTTGATGAAGCACTCGAACATATCGGCTGGCAACCGGAGACACTCAGCACTACTGAATTGAAAACTTTGATTGGAGATGCAGACTCTTTGATTACAGCCGAACGTACCCTCGGCACAAACCATTGTGGAGTTGCAATTATCTGCATGCGCCTCGGCGACAGCTATATGAGCCAGAACCGCTATGTCGAAGCCGAAACTAACTACAAAAGAGCAGTCGGTATTCTGGAAAAATTCTTCGGTCCAAAAGACATAGAAGTTGCGCAGGGTCTCTTCAAACTTGCAGAATTGTTTGCCAAGCAAAACAAGCATGTCGAAGCAGAATCATACATCTGGCGCACTCTTGAAATTCAGCAAAAAGGTCTGGGCGCAGATCACATAGATGTTGCTACAACACTTGAGCTATTAGCGGATCTTAAGAGCAAGCAGAGTAACCCGGAGCAAGCGGAAATGTTTTTCAAGTCCGCGCTTGCAATTAAAGAAAAGCTGTACGGAGCAGAAAGCCTCAAACTGGTAAGTCTTCTAGAAAAAGCAGCAGATATTTACGGCAGACTGGATAAGTCCGAAGAATCTGTTCCTTATTATGTGCGCATGGTAAAAATCAAACAGAAACACGGCGAGAAACAGCCGCTTGAAGCAGCAAAACTACTGGACAAACTTGGCAAACATTATGAGAAGAAGGGCGAACTGGAAAGCGCTTGTGCTCAGTTCGAACTAGCTCTTGAAATTTATGAAGCCAATTATAGTCCTGAGCATCCTGAAATTCTGCCGACCCTGGAACGCTGCGCAGCAATCCTGCGTAAACTTGAAAAGCTGAACGAGGCAGAGAATCTTGAAGCCAGAGCAGGTAAAATCAGGAGCAGTTCAGGACAAGCATAGACAGATGAATAGCGGGGAGCATATGAGCACGATGACGGAAAAGAACCTTGAGGTAGCAGAATTCCTCAAGAATGAGTCGATTTTCAACGTGCTTGAAATGAATGTGCTTGAAAGTTTGAGCCTGCTTTTTCATGAAACAGTTTGCGGACCCGGACATATAGTTTTTCGCGAAGGGCAAGAACCGGACGGTCTTTATGTGATCAAAAGCGGCAGCGTTGCCGTATTGCAGGGGAGCCCGGCAAAAGTACTGGCATACTTAACAGCCGGTGAGTGCTTCGGTGAGATGGCTGTGATCAAAGACGGTCCGCGCAATGCCACAGTTCGTGTGCCCGAAGAAGCGACAGTGCTCAGACTTCCCGGCGCCGCCCTTAAAGAAGTGGCGCATCAGTTTCCGGCGCTCACTTCCAAAATTACTGAGATTATTGAAAAACGCTCTTCCGGGCGAGTCTCTTTCAAACCGCCTGGGCTGCAGGGCAACCTCGCCTTTTTCGACCTGCCGACTGTTATTCAAACAATTGTCGGTTCAAGACAAAACGGAGTCCTCACACTTTATGGTCGAGGCGGCAGAAAAGTAGGCCGCATGATCTTGAAAAACGCATCTATCAGCGCCGCCTCTTTTGATCACTTGCGCGGCGAACATGCACTTTACGAATTGATGAACAGCTCGGACCCTCTCGATTTCACTTTTGATCGTCTCGAAACTGCAGATTCTGAGATAGATGCGGAACTGAGTAAGCGTCCCCCACACATGCTAATGATAGAAGGCGCCAGAAGAGCAGATGAGCTGCCAAAACTCATGAAAAGCGTCGGCTGGCCCTCCAGCATTTATGAGCAACTAAAAACAGTGCCGGATCTGGCTTCATTAGGAACAGAGCGCCGTGAACTGCTGCGTTCAATGTGGAACCTTGTCGAAATGGGCTGCAACACAGACTCAATTTGCAAACAGTTACCTGCAGATCGCTATGCAATTTTGACCTTGCTTGAGGAAATTTTGAACCTGAACTGGGTGAAAAAAGTGCCGGGTCCAAAAGTCACCGACGAGCTTAAGCGACGCACCGGACAGATTGCCAAACCGAATCTGGAAGATCTCAAAAAGCAAGCAATGGGGGTCAGTTCAAGAACTGAAAAGCGCACCGGCACAATGGAACATCCAGCCGAGCTGGTGAGGGTCATCAACTCTTTCAATGCAGTATCCAGTAATCTCGGCATGCTCTACGGCAAACTTGAAGTTCGCATGGTGCTGCAAGAGGCTCTTGCCAAAGTCAGCAAAATCTTCCCGACACTGAGCGGACTTCGCATTCACATCGACAATCCCTGCCTGGACATGAGAGGGGTCAGTTCCGAATTCTCGGAATCGCCGGATACAATAGCCGGAATTCTGCTGCTGGGTAATTACTTGATGGACTTGCTTGTGAGAATGCAAAATATATGAACTCTACGGAAAAGCAATACTCGATTTTCAAAGCACCATTGCTCTCGTTTTTCTCGAAAGATTTTTACAGCGATACTGCCCTGAAAGCCAAAGGACTCGGCTTTCTGTATCTCTTTGTACTGATCTTCGTCTGCCAAACACTTAGTACCGCCAGTGGTTGCGTTCACTTTTATATGAATATCGAAAGCAAGGAACTAAACGATATTGTCCAACGCCTGCCTGCCATGGAAATAAAACGAGGAAAACTCTCCATCGACAAAGAAAGCCCTTATAAGCTGCAGTTCGAGAATATACTGAGTAAGGAAAAAAGAGTTATAGTTTTCGATACTTCCGGTCAAAAAAGTACTGAGGAAGACGCCGATGTGCTGTTTACACAAGACGGCATAAAATTCCAGGGCGACAGCGAAGCCATTCCGTGGACATCAGCAACATTCGGCAACGACTTTTCTTTGAACTCCGCAAATTTCAAAGGTCTATTAGGCAGCATCGCAGTCTGGCTCTTTGTAATCGGTGTAGTTCTCAGCCCGCTTTCCTGGCTTGGTCATGCGCTACTTGCCGCAATTTACGGACTTGCCGGATTGGCAATGGATCGCAAGAAGCTCGGATACAAAACAGCAGTGCGCATGGCCATTGTCGCGCTCACGCCGAGCATTGTGCTGAGTACAATCTTCCACGTTCTTTACTGCATGCCGGAACTCTGGGGCTTAATCACAGTACCCGTTACACTGGGCTACCTTTTCTTCGGTTACAGCAGCATCGCCGACTCAGGCTCAGCGAATCAATAATCCGAATCTGCTCTTTATTTTTGTCTTGCAAAATCTCAGGAGATGGAGGAGCGCTAATGGCCAGCGCGATTGCACAACTGTTTGATTCTGAAATAATCCCCTGCCAGGGGTTTCAAGGATTTAATATTTTCTGCAGGGAAAATTTTGAACTTTTTCAGAGCAAATTACGTTTAGTTATTCAGGAAGACGAAATCGCGGCCGCCTTAAAGTCTTCCTGCAGATTCCATCAGATCATTTATTAAAGGAACCCAACGATGCGTAAATTTCTAACTTCACTTGCAATTTTGGCAGCCGTAAGCTCACCAGCATTCGCCCAAGAAATCGGCAATGACACCAGCAGCGGTGACAGCGATGCTGCTCAAACTGTAGCAGTAATCCCGGGAACCGTCACAGTTTCAGATACAGACATGAGCATTGCAGCAGGCGGTTTCGCTTCTCCTGGAAAAATGTCATTTTCAGATGAACAACTGGAAAAAATTGCAAAACTGAAAAGCTCTTTTCAAGATAATAACTCTGCCAAAGTGGCGCAACTTCGTTCGCTCACACGCGAGTTGCGAGACAAAATGACTCAAGAGAATCTCGACAAGTCGGCAGTTCTTGACCTTCAATCAAAAATCAACGGACTTAAATCAGATCTTGCGACAGCTCGTTTGAATATGAGAATCGACACGCTGGCATTATTTACTCCAGAACAGAAACAACAGCTCCGCCACGCCAGCCTGAAAAGACAGGCATTCGGCTCTCGCGGACGTGGTCAAGGACATCACGGCAAAAAGGGCCATGCTGGTGGACGTCCGGCTCCGGAATGCTCGGAAGGAGCCCCCAAAGCCTAGAGCAAAAGAGCGGATTTGACCAAGAAAGAGCGCAGCCCCCGCGCTCTTTCTTCTTTTAAGCCTTAGGCCTCGTCATTCTTGACTTAGCGTCACCAGGCAAAGAGTTGTTCGCCACAAGCGTATCCTCGCCGTCAATGAGCTTCAGCAAACAAAAGAAAACGAAGGGCATAACCATACCCTTCGCTCTCAATACTCTAATTTTAAGCTTTTATGAATCAGTCTGGACTTAGAATTTACTCTTCGTCGTCGTCGGAATATTCTTCCCAGCACTCTTCTTCATCTTCCGAAGCAGCACATGCAGCTACGAAAAACTTTGTAGCAACTTGAGCAGCAACATCAGGCGATACGCCTACTTCTTTGAGTGCTTTGACCCAGTGAACGATTTCATTAAGCATTGTGCGGTCAAGGGTTGTTTCTGTTTCTAGAACAGCATTCGGCATGGTGGGGATCCTCTTGGCGGTGTGGTGAACTTGAGCATCTAATGCTACAAAGCTTACTCCGAATATGCCAGTGGATAAAGCTTAATTAGCAGAAGATCCAACGCCAATCGTGGAAAAACGGGCTTAATTAAATGCAAACGAAAAGCAACTGCGATGCAATATAGTTTGGCTTAGCAAGCGGAACGCCGCCAGTCCGGATATTTTTCAATTTACGAATCTGCTTCTTTCTTCTTTTCCGCTTTCAAGTCTTCAAGTAATTTGGTAGAGAACTCCTGACTTGATTCAAGACTGATTACTTGCACTCTCACAGAGCGCAAAGATTGTTCAAGATTGTCGATTCTGTCCTTCAGATCTTGTATTTCCCTGGCATTGCTTTTCTTGCCTGCAATACGGTCGGCAATCGCCAGGAATAGCGGTCTTACAAGAAGACAGGGCAAAGCCACGATAATGATGGTTATTATGCCGAGGGACCAGAGCCATTCCATTTACTACGCATCCTGAATCGGGGAGCTGCTTGTCGAGATTTTATCCGAGCTTAAAGCCTGTTCGATAGATAGCAAACGCAGTTTTGTGTTACAACCGCCATATGCCGAGAATCCGGTCATGGCGCCATTTTTTCCGATTACTCGATGACAGGGGATAATGATCGGCACCGGGTTGGCGCCGAGCGCACGCCCCACGGCTCGGCTGGCAGCCGGAGCTCCGATTTCCCGAGCGATATCACCATAGCTTAAAAGAGCAGCAGCAGGAATTTTGCGCGAAGCTGCATAAACTTTGCGACTGAACTCACTGCACTTACTGAGATCTAGATTTATGTCCGAAAAATCCTGATTAATCCCCTGCAAATGAAGCTGAATGCGCTTGATCGCATCTTGAACAAAGCCGCAAGGCGGAGCCTCGCTCATTTCTGCAACACGTTTTTTGAGTGCATTCAAAGTCTTTTCGTCGTTTTCCTCAGGCAAATGCAATCCTGAGATGCCTCTGGCAGTCCAGGAAATAGACATTCTTCCAATAGCTGTGTCAAAGAAAGTGAAATACTGTGCCATAGATTCCTCTTTAAGGCATTTTCAAAGTTACATTGTCGTTCATTTCAAGATTAACTGCCAGGCTAATTAGTCGTGCAAAGCGGAAAGACGCCGCAAAGCCTTATCATGACCCTGTTTTGTAGCTTTGGCATAGCACTTGGCTGCTTCGGATAAGTTCTTTTCGCAACCTTCTCCAGTTTCAAGCATATAACCTAACCAGTACTGGGCATCAGCATGCCCATCAGCAGCAGCCTTTTGAAAACACTGCAGTGAGAATGGCAGATTTTTTTCAATACCGTCGCCAAGACGAAATAACATGCCCAGGCTGTACACAGCTTTCATATAGCCCTGGTCCGCAGATTTTGCCAGCCAGCTAGCTACAAGCGCCATATTTTTAATTGCACCTTCAGCTCTGGAAATTTTCAAAGCAAGTTCATATTGAGCTTTCATGTGTCCCTGCTCTGCAGCCCGTTGCAACCAGCGAACCGACTCGCGATGATTCAACTCAACGCCTTCACCGTTGGCATACATGCGACCAAGAATGAACTGAGCAGTCATATGACCATTTTCTGCAGCCATCTTGTAATAGCTTACAGCTTCGTAAGGATTGGGCGTTACTCCGTCTCCCTGATGAAGCATTAAAGCCAGGTTGCACTGAGCGGTAACAAAACCGGCATCAGCCGCCATTTTATAAAGCTGGGCGGCTCTGGCCGAATCCTTGGCGACTCCGAAACCCTGATGATAAATGAGCGCCAGATTGAACTGAGCTTGCAACTGCCCGCGCTCGGCGGCATAACCGTAATAATGAACCGCCTGAGCCATATCTTGCGGCGTTCCTCGACCCATGTGATAGAGCAAGCCTAAATTAAAGGCGGCATCTACATGCTCGGAATCCACGGCATTCCGGTACCAGGCAATTGCCTCTACCAGGTTCATCTCAGTGCCCACGCCGTTTTCGCACATCAGCGCGTAATTGTACATGGCATCCTTGTGTCCTTCTTCAGCAGCCCTTTTGTACCATGTTAGTGCAGCTGCGAGGTTCTGGGGAATACCCTTGCCGAGAAAATTCATTAAGGCAAGTTTGTACTGCGCTTCGGCATGGCCGACTTTGGCGGCGCGTTCATACCAGGAAGCAGCTTCAGGCAAATCCGCCTCAAGATTCTCAGAGCCGTAATAATAAGCCTCGGCCAACTCGAATTGAGCCTGCCGATCACCATTTTCAGCTGCTTCTCGGATAGTTGAAAGCTGCAAGCAGCTGCCCCCGAAAACTGAACTACACTATTTTACTTCAGTCGGATGGCTTTTATGCGAGGGGCCTCGTCAACTGCTAGTTCAGAATTGCTCTCAATATCTAGGTCAAGTATTTTGCAGGCAGACTTGAAGTCCTCACTTGAAAGCTTCAGCAAAGCAGCATTGTCAGGATTAAGAGCAAGCTCCAGCGACTCAACTTCAGAACCCAGCGATTTTTGCTCTTCAGTTTTCTTCTGATTTACTTTGCTGCGGCAGGCGGCAATTACTTCAAAAGAGCGCGGGTCGGATGGCGCATTGAAATTCTGGAAATCGGTCTCCTGAGGGAACTCAGCAGTATGGACACTCTTGTGTTTACCCTGTCCGGCAAAATACCAGGACCAGACTTCTTCTGTGACATAAGGCAGAAAAGGGGCAAACAAGCGAAGCAGTGTGCTCAGTGCAAAACGCAATGTTGTAATCGCGGAGCCCCGACCTTCCGGATTTTCGGCATTGTATGCTCTTTGCTTAACCAGCTCCAGATATTCATCTGTGAAGTCGGCCCAGAAAAAGCGCTCAATATCGGAAAGGGCAGTAGCGTAATCCAGTTTTTCAAAAGAAGCGTTGGTTCTGATCACCACCTGCTTCAATCTGTGCAGGAAGGCTTTGTCAAGCTCTTCTGTAACCGGACGCGGGTCGCCGTTAATACCAAGCACGAATTTTCCGGCGTTGAATATTTTAGTTACGAGCCGCTTTCCGATTTTCAAAATATTTTCGTCAAAGGCAGTGTCGGTGCCCAGACGGGCGCTGGCAGACCAGTAGCGGACGGCATCGGCTCCATATTGATCGAGCAAATGCATGGGAGTCAAAACATTTCCTTTGCTCTTAGACATCTTTTTGCGATCAGGATCAAGGACCCAGCCTGAAATCGCAACTTGCTTCCACGGAATTTTGTTTTCGTGCAGCATGGCCTTTGCGATTGTATAGAACGCCCATGTACGGATAATTTCATGAGACTGCGGTCTCAAATCCATCGGGAAAAGTTGGGCATGACGATTTTCATCCAGCATCCAGTTCGAGCACAACTGTGGTGTCATCGAACTCGTAAACCAGGTGTCGAAAACGTCGCTTTCGCCGACGAAGCCGTTGGGCTTATTTCGCATCGATTCGTCAAAGCCGGGCGCCGGGTCGCTCATCGGGTCCACCGGCAAAGAGGAGAATTCAGCAACAATCGGGCTTGTGTAGTCGATTTCTCCGGCTGCATCAAGTTTGTACCAAACAGGGAAAGGCACGCCGAAATAGCGCTGACGACTTATGCACCAGTCAAACTGCAAATTCTCGGTCCAGTTTTTATAACGCAAACGCATGTGGTCGGGGTACCAGGCAATTTCATCGCCTTTTTTAACCAGCGCTTCTTTCTTGTCCATGAGCCGGACAAACCACTGGCGGGTTGTGATGAACTCGAGAGGCTTATCGCCTTTTTCATAGAATTTGACCGAATGCTCAAGCGGCTTCGGCTCCTCAGTTAAAGGCGCATCGCTGCCGACGGCGGCGTTTTCCGGCTTGCGGAGCATTTCAACTACAAGCTTCTGAGCTTGTTTAACATTCCTGCCGCTTATTTGTTGATAGCAAGCATTAGCGGCTTCGGCATTTTTGCTCTCCCAGCCACTGGAGCCGAATTGCACAGGCAGCAGCCTGCCGTTGCGGCCGAAAATCTGGCGAATCGCCAGACCTTTTTCTTTCCACCAGGCAACGTCGGTGGCATCACCAAAAGTACAGACCATGAGGATGCCCGTACCTTTTTCAGGGTCGACAAGCTCACTTGCAAAAATCGGAACCGGAACATGGAAAAGCGGGGTCACTGCTTTTTTCCCGATCAAATGCTTAAAGCGCTCGTCGTCGGGATGAGCCGTCACGCCGACACAGGCCGCCAGAAGCTCCGGTCTGGTCGTGGCAATCACGAAGGATTCATCACTGCCTTCAACACCGAAGCGGATATTGTGAAAGTTTCCAGCAACATTTCGATCTTCCAGTTCAGCCTGGGCGACTGCAGTCTGGAAGTCCACGTCCCACATGGTCGGGGCTTCGATACTGTAAACATGCCCTTTCTTGAACAAATCGACAAAACTCTGCTGCGCAATCTTAATGCTATGTTTGTCGATAGTCGAGTATTCCTGCTGCCAGTCTACTGAAAGTCCGATGCGACGCCAGAGAGCTTTGAAAGCTTTTTCGTCTTCTTGAGTCAGAGCCAGACAGAGGTCTATGAAGTTTGAGCGGCTGACAAGGCGCGGAGGATCATCCTTTTTGTATGTTTCCGAGGCGCTTTTCGCGTCAAGATATGGTCCGGCAGAGCTGTGCTCGCAACGTACATTGAAATAATTTTGGACCCGGCGCTCAGTCGGCAAGCCGTTATCATCCCAGCCCATCGGATAGAAAATCTTCATGCCTTTCATGCGCTTGTAGCGAGTGACCACGTCGGTGTGGGTGTAACTGAAAACGTGCCCGACGTGCAGCGAGCCGGAAACCGTTGGAGGAGGCGTGTCTACAACAAAGGTTTCTTCGCGCTTGCTTGACTTATCGAAACGATAAATTCCCCAGTCATCCCATTTGGAATCCCACTTCAGCTCTATGCTCTGGGATTCAAAATGGCTGGGCAACTGCTTCGTGTCTACGATTCCAGTTTCAGTACTCATGCTTACCTCGGATCAAACAGCTTTGCCTCGCCGCCATTTGCAAGGAAACTGAGTCGGGCACCTTCTTGACTCGATCAAGATGCAAACACCCGTTGACGGCTTGCTTATTCTAGCGGCCCAAGCCCCAGCCTGCATCGGACTGTTGCGCTGCTTGAAGATCAGGGACAGGAAAAACGGCCCTGAAGCGAAGGAACCGGAAGCGTGCCAAGCCTTAATAGTCAATGCTTTCGGGCGACAAAGTCGGTTCGGTCACGAGAAAGAGTTCAAAGCAGAAAATGAAAAGCGCTGCAAAAGCCGCTTGACAAGCCGCGTCTTAGTTGTATGATGGTCTTTAGTAGATATAGTGCTACAGGTGGTGCACATAGTGCAATCTATCTTTCCTAGCAGAGGAATAAAAAACTCCGAAAGGAGAGAAAGAAGACTGGGTTATAATCTCGGTCCTGAGCTGGCATTGCCTCTCATGCTCCTGGTTTTCATTTTGCTTTCCGAGCAATCGGCACTTTTAAGACTGCAAGTAGACCAGATTACAGATTGGCTCTGCGCCCACGATTCGGTCGCCACAGGCATCGAGCTCTTAATAGCGGGCATTCCTTTCTGGATGCTGGCCGTCATCATTCACGACAAGATAAAAGGGAAATCCTGACCCGTCGGCTTATCAAAACGGGTGGCTAAATCAAGTCATGGGGCATAAAATCAGCAGTTGCCGACGAGCAATACTGACATGAACAGCCCTGAAAATGATGCCGTAAAAACAGCTGCAGCAAAAGCTCCGGTCTTACCGGCCCGTTATGAATTCATCAAATTCATAGGCGAAGGTGCTTCCGGACAGGTTGTTTTGGCTTCGGATAAATATCTTTCAAGACAACTGGCAATTAAGATAGTCTCCCTGAGTGCTGAAAGAGGCATAAGCTCTGCGCAAAACTTTCTGGGTGAAGCAAAGGCTCTGGCTTTACTAGATCACCCGAATATAGTTAAGGTTCACAGCGTAGACATTGGCGAGAACGGGCTGGCCTATCTGAGCATGGAATATCTGGTGGGCGAGCCTTTAGACCAGATTCTGGCATCGCACAAACTCCATTCGGACCAGTTTTACCAGCTCTTCAAACAGGTTTTGTCCGGTCTGGAATTTGCGCACGAACACGGCATCGTCCACCGAGATCTAAAGCCGGCCAATATCATGCTTTGCGAGTCGGAAAGCGGCAGCTTCATTGCTAAGATTATCGATTTCGGAATAGCTCGGCTCAATGACGATCAAGACTCGCAAGCGACAAGAACCCGAGTCATGGTCGGAAGCCCGGCTTACATGAGTCCTGAGCAGTGCTTCGGTCACAAAACAGATCATCGCTCGGACATTTACTCAATTGCTTGTGTCATGTACGAATGCCTGGTCGGCAAAGCGCCATTTTCAGCAGACTCCGATATGGAGCTTATGTATAAGCAAAGCAATGAGCAAGCACCGTCCATAATCGATACGGCAGCCGGTGAGCAGCCGCTGGCCCTGGCCAGACTGATTGAGAGCTGCCTGGAGAAAGACCCGAACAAACGGCCTCAGTCGCTAAGAGAGATACAAGAAAAACTTGATTCTATTTTCGACGAGGGAAGCATTACATTCCGGCTTTTTAGAGATCCCGAGAAAAGAGCTAAAGCCAACCTGGCTTGGTTACTTGCGGCAATTTTACTTTTTTCGGTTTTCGCAGTAGCCAAACTTATCATTCAAACACATAATCCCAAAAATCCGGCTCTGGAAATCGAGGAAGAGAAGAAAAGACTTGAGCAAAGAACAATCGAAAGAGAACAAAGCGAACTCAATCAAGCAATCAGTCGCTGGCAATATTTGCGCGGAGATGACAAAGCTCTGGACCTTCTAGTCAGGAAATTTAGAATAGCGATCGAAAGACATACGGCCGGTAATGAACAAGGAAAGGCGATACTTTTGATTGATCAGGCATTGGGACTCTTGAAAGGCGACAGCGGCCAGGAGAAATATGAACGGTCAATACTTTTACAGATGAAGGCCCGTATTTATAGGGGTCAAAACAACTGGCAGGAATCGACTAAGTTGCTCGAGCAGTCACTAAACACAGCCTTGAGTGTCGGCTCCGGCCAGAACAGCACACAGATAATCAATGTCAAACTGGAACTGCTGGAGGCTCTTGTAAAAATAGGCAAGCCTGCTAAAGCGCAAAAATACTTTCTTGAATGTGCAAACTTTTACGATCCGCAAACAAGAAGCGTGGAAAAGAGCCTTCATAAACTCTACATGGAACACGCAAAAATCAGACCTAGAGAGACTAAAAAAGATCCTCTCTGTTATGAGATTTATTACGCAGCAGTCGCAGCCGGGGAGAGACTTAGTCATTCAAATATTCCAGACACAGAGAAATTGGAACTGGCAAAACTGCTCAAAGAATTTTGCGAATATGATCTGGCGCATCAGCCCGATTTCCTGCCCCAAGTTTTTCGATTTTACAAACAAGCAGTCAGCTCGCTTCCACCGGACGAACCCGAATTAGCGGACCTGAAAAGAAAGCAGGAGTCCTATGAAAAGGCTCTGCTCAAGATCACGAATTAAACATAGCGAATCATTCTTAGATGAAGGATTTCGAACTTATAAATTCTCAGATTCAATTCAATTTTGAGCAATCGAATTCCGCAAAAACTCGACGCGCTCTTTCATGCTGCCCTGGCGAATCTGCCCCAGGTATTCGGTTTCAAGCTGCTCGATTCGTTTTATCAAAGGAAGTTGAGTATGCTTCTTTCCATAAACTTTCAGCTCAAGAGCAGAGAGCTTATCCTCAACAGTAAGTCCTTCAATAGGAGCGGCAGAGTTTGGCGACGACGAAGCGATATTTGCAGCCGGGCTTGAAATGCCGGTGTTGCCATAGCTTGCAGCCTGCACAGACTCGGTCTGCGGCTGAGAAGGAAAAGCAGTTTTTTCGAGTTGAGAGCCGACGGCATTTGCTCCAATCGATGCACTGCCGTCGATTGGTCCGGAAGCAAAGGGAGCCGGAGTACTCAGTCCCGGAGAGGGCACGTTGACGGGATAGGGAATGCCAACGGGAGCGGCAGCGCCAGAGTCGGGCATTGAAGCCGGAGCTGAATCGGGAGCGGCAGCCTGCGCCGGAGCAGCCGACGGCAGGGAAGCCTTGAAGGCGGCATCCTGAGCATTGGAAGCAGCCGGAACGGCGTTTGAAGCATTTGCCGGACTGTCGGACTTCACAATAGCTGCATTTGTGGGCAGAACTTGTGCAGCTGATGCAGTCGGCTTATTCGTATACACAGGAAACAGCGCGCTGCCGGACATGTATGTTCCCCTGGAAGCGCGGCTGGGGGTGGTGTCGTTTGAGCTGCCGACTATTTTCGGACTGCTATCTTCTTTCTTTTCAGAAGCTTTGGCCTCAGCTTTCGGCTTTTCGGAAGGCTCATCAGGCGGATCCGACGGTGTATCGGCAATGCCCTCGCGGTCCATAATTTGGCGGCAGAGACTGATGTTACGCCGCGCCTGAGGATGAGACGGCAAAATCTGCAGACATTTCTCAAACTCGACTATGGCATCTGCAAAACTTCTCCGGCGATAAAGACTGATGCCCATATTGTTATGGCACTCAGCCATATTTTGCTTTACGATAGCATTTTTCGGGTCCAGAGCTTTGGCAGCCTCATATTCCGCCATGGCTGCAGCGTATTGCCGGTTGCGCATCAAGTTATTGCCGCGGTTAACATGCCCGGCAAGCTGGCTCAAATCAGCCTCAGCCAGAGCCAGAGTCGAAGAGGATAGACTGCAAAAGGCTAGCAAAGCTAGTAAATTCGAGCACTTGAGCATGCTGGACCACTGCTGAATCAACTGAAACCAAATACTGCATTCTAGCAGTAGTCCAATAGTTCCACTTAACCCTTGAGTCTGTCAACAAAATTCTTGAGCGAGCTCAGTTAACCTGCTTAACGCATCCGACCCAGAACTTGTCTCGCAGTTCTTTTTTGTAGATTTTTCCTGAGCCGGTTTTGGGCAGCTCTGCCATAAACTCGACGGTGCGGGGAGCCTTGTATTTAGCCAGGCGCTCTCTGACAAAATTGATCAGGTCTTCTTCCTGCAATTCTTCATAGCCCGGTCTTTTAACCACAACTGCGTAGACTGATTCGCCCCAACGCTGATCTGGTATGCCGAAAACTGCACATTCTGCCACGGCCGGGTGTTCGTACATGGCATACTCTACTTCGGTGGAAAAAACATTTTCACCACCGGTAATAATCATGTCTTTCTTGCGATCGACGATATTTATGTAGCCGTGCTCGTCCACAACGGCTAAATCACCTGTGTGAATCCAGTCATTTTTTATGGCCTGAGCTGTCGCTTCCGGCTGCTTCCAGTAGCCTTTAGTGATTGTCGGACCTCTGGCTATTATTTCGCCGACTTCCAGATTGTTGTTTTCGACAGCGCTGCCGTCGGCTCGCACAACTTTTACTTCTGCACCCATATAAGGACGGCCGGTGCGGCTGCGAATTTCGACTTGCTTGTCTTCGGACCAACTCAGGTGCTCGGCTTTTGGACGGCTGATTGTTAAAAATGGACTTGTTTCGGTCATTCCATACAACTGCACATACTCGCAAGCAAAAGATTTAATCACTCGCCTTACAGTTTCAGGTGCTATCGGAGAACCGCCGGTAATCAGCATACGCAAAGATTTGTAGTCATAATCTTCAAGTTTCGGGTCATTCAGCATGGCATTGAGCATTGTCGGCACAAGCACAGTTGCCGTAATTTTTTCATCTTGAATCAAGCGCAAAACATCTTCCGATTTGAAATTCTGCAAGAAAACATGGCGTCCGCCCACCCAGGTCAAAGCGAAAGTGGCCCAGGCATCAGCTAAATGGAAAAGCGGCGCAGCATGAATCCAGCTGTCCTGATCAGTAAAACCCAGCTCCGCCACAGCTGCCAGCGCATTGACCATGACATTGCCATGACTTAGCATCACGCCTTTCGGCCTGCCGGTGGTGCCGCTGGTGTAATACAGATGGGCAAGTTCGTCGGCTTGAACATGGGGCAAATCCAAGAGCGAGCCTGGCTCTTTCAGCAACTCATCGTAAGAATATTGAGAGGCGGAGAGAGTTTCCATAAAGCGATGATGTTTGCCGATCCAGACGACATTGCGAAGACCAAGACACTGAGGCAGAAGTTCAGTGCCCTGCTTCCAGAAATCGGAATGTGTGAAACAGAGCTCGCTGTCGGAATCGGCAATTATGTCCACAAGTTCTTCGCTGGCAAGCCTGTAATTTAAAGGGACAAGCACTATTCC
>JAIEPM010000267.1 GCA_019748395.1 Candidatus Obscuribacterales bacterium | reverse complement strand
GATCTTCTGATCCAGGCAGTTGCCCTCGCTTCCCAGATCCCGGCCGAAGATTTTTTTGAAAAATGCAAAACTCCGGATTTCCCTTTGCCTGATGTTCTTTTCAAAAACCATAAGGACAATATCCTAAAGAACTTCCTGTCAGCACTCTCCTTTTCTTTGCCGATTCATCACAATAAGATTCTGCCGGAGGAGGCTGCGACAGAGAGAAAGAGACTAAAAGCTATAAAAGACAGCCGCGTTTATAATTCCAGAACACGCCCGCTCTTCGGGAAATACAAATTTGCCGATGAAATCGTAAGCGATTCTGCAGAAAGAAAAGCACGTGCTTTGAAAGCACTTCTTGCCGCCACCGCCGAATCTCAAATCGAGCAAAGCGGGAAAGCGGCAAACTATCTCCCGACTGAACTCAAAATCTCTAAAAGCAGCACAAGCGACGATTCAGAGCTAGGTTCGGCAAAGTTTTGCTCAAATGACGAAATGCCCAAAGCGAAGCCTCAAGAACTGAATGAAGTTCCTGAGAATAGTTTTCTAAGCAGAATAAATCACGTGATTGCCGAGCCTGAAAACGCAAATAAAGCAAATATAGAATGGCTCGAATACAACAAAGAAAAAGACTGCTTCCCTCAAAAGGCGAAATTTCCTGCGGACTCGAAAAGGGCAGCCGATCCCGATTCGATCACAGACGAAGATGGCTGGACGACAAAGATTATAAAACAAGTAATAGAAGAGTCCTCCAAAGCAAAATCTTCGCTTTTCAACCTAAGTCAGGAAGACCTTGATGCCATCTTCGACCGCATGATCATAGGCAAGGAGAGGCAGAAATCTCAAAAGACGAAAAAAGCAACAGATATACCCAAAACATCCCTTCTGGGTAAAATTTGCGAGGCCAAACTTGACACCAACATCAGCTACTCGGGCAAAATAAGCGACGTCGGCAAATTTTTGCTGGACCCGGATGCAGTCTATGCTTTTGAACAAATTCTCCTCTCAAAAAGAGTAAATGAACAAGTCAAAAGATTGAGCCCCGAACAATCAAAAGTAATAGACAAACTTCATTCAAGAGTAAGTGAGCAGAAAGCTACTGTCGGTACTATCGTCATGGGAAAGGATGGACTCCCGATTTCAGCAAAATTGCCTCAAGGCTTGGACGTGGATGAAATTGCCGCCTGGACATTTTGCGCTCAACTCAACTGCAAAATCGCCACCCAGATTCTCAGTGCCGACAATATGTCGGACCTGATCATGAGCAGTCAAAACAAAGATATGCTTGTTTCAGATTTCGGCGAATTTTTCCTGATCACCCTCTTTGACGACCACAATCCTCAGCGCAGCGATGAGCTGCTCAAGAAATTCGACCGCATGCGCAATCCGGATTAAGCCCTTAATCGGGAATTTCAGGCCAAATTCGAAATTCAGAAAAACAAACCCAAAGAAAGAGAAATAGACAAAACCGATGCTACACAAAACAACTGCGATAAGCGTTGCACTTATTTCAAGCAGCATAATCACAATCCCCGCAAAAGCAGCAGATGCGGAACTTAAAACGAAAGCCGTAAAAAGTGACAACAATGCTCCCCTGGCGCCCACAGTATCACAAGAATCATTACCCCCACCTTTCCTCGTTAAAAATTTGAGCAGCCTGACTGCAGAACAAAAAACTAAAATTCAGCAGATTTTCGAAAAACATCAAATGGATACAATGCGTCAGAAATTCGAACAATTCAAAGAGGAGAATGGACTAGCGGAAGGTCCGCCAGGCATGGGGATGGGCGGCGACCGTCAGGGTCCTCCTGGTATGGGTCAATCCGCTAGGCGTCAGGGTCCCCCTGGCATGGGAGCGGCCGGTCACCGTCAGGGTCCTCCAGGCATGGGGCCAGGCGGCTACAGTGAGGGGCATTCAAAAATAGCTCCGGATAGAGCCAAGCTCCGGGCAATGCACGAAGAAATGCGCACGCACTGGCAAGCTGCCTGGAATGAAATTAAGCCCCTTCTGAATGCTTCACAAATAGCAGAAATCCAGAAGAAATCGCCGATGAGAAACTCCGGACACTTTTAATCCCAAGACCCAAATCTGTCACAACTGCGACCGATCTTAACCCCTTGCGAGCTGTTTAATAAAGAAACAAGCAGGGAGGACATGCAGATGGGACTTTTCAACGGCATAGAAAAGGAACTGGGAGAAATCACCAATAAGGCTATTGCAGGGCTGGATCTCGGCGGGATCAGCAAGATGGCAACAAAGGAAATTGAAAGTGCTCTTTGTCAGATGCAATTGAGCGGCGATTTGAGTAAAATTCTGCCAAAAGCAGGCGAATTGCTGGGCGACCTGTCCGCTAAACTTGAGCCCAAATCAATATCCGAAGAGCAAAAAACAAGCAGCAAAAACACTGAAGATGAGCTGAGTCGCATCTTGAAAAACATCGACATCTTCGACAACACCGGCCGCGCAATTGAAAAAGGAATCGAGGCTGGAAAGAAAGCAGGCGCATCCAGCTCGCAAGCAGCTCAGGAAGCCTTTCATAGTGCTCATGCACCGCAGTCCCAAGAAATGCAAAAAATGCAGGAAACATTGAGCAAATTTCAGCAGAACTTAGAAATCGGGATCATCAGAAATATCAGCCTTTGATCCTCAAGAAGCAAGGGCTAGCAATCATTTTTTTGTGGATAACCGGCTCCGGCTTTTGCTCCAGGGTCTTTTAGCTTGATCTTTGCTGAAGAAGCTTCCGCTTTCCGCAAACGCGGATCTCTTGGGTCCGGAAGCGCGCTCGTCGCTTTCGCATCAGTTGCGATAAACCATGACCAGGAAAGCACTACAAAAACCAGCATCAACAATTTCAGCTCCATCAAACCCGCCTTTCATTCAAAGCCACAATCAGAACTTAAATCCGCTTGCTTTCAAAAACTCGCCGCACACAAAGGAGAATAAATTCGCCAGGATAATAACCAAAAAGTCTGAACACCGCTGATTTAGACTGATGACTTTAGCTTTCTGAAACAGCAATGCAAAAATGAGGCACTCAAAGAGTGGCGCAAAGGTCTCCGAGATCGTTATATAGCAAGGATAGATCTCATAAGGGTTCCAGATAATAGGAAAAAGGATAGTCACAAACGGGTAACTACAAGCGGTCAGCAAGGGCACGGCCAGAATTTTTTCTTTTAGTTTATAACGAGCCCCTAAACCCCAGACCAGAATAGGCGCCTCTAAAACAATCGTCAGTAAATAGCCTTTTATGACCATTCCGACCCAGATCGGCAAAGGCATATTCATTAGAGCATCCAGAGCAGAAAAGGCAGTTCGGCAATAATATGGAAAATTGCAAAAGTAAAATACAGTTCTCTGGTGACAACGTAGTTCTGACAGAATGACAGCCAGAGAGCAAGAACAGCGAATGAAGAAAACAGCAGCAAAGCCTTGA
This sequence comes from Candidatus Obscuribacterales bacterium, assembly GCA_019748395.1. Lineage (GTDB taxonomy): Bacteria > Cyanobacteriota > Vampirovibrionia > Obscuribacterales > Obscuribacteraceae > JAIEPM01. The sequence continues at coordinate 13,853 of JAIEPM010000267.1, read as the reverse complement.
CGGCTGCCGCAAGCTCTGGGCGAGAACGAGTAATCGGCATGAATTCCGGCCGCCAGCGTCGACGGCTTAGAGCCCGAGTAGCCAGTGGAATAGCAATCACCCAGACTCCATAATGAAGCATTTCCAGAAATGCGTGCACTGAAACCAGCATATGAGGGGAGGCTGATTGGAAAATATAGGCGCCGGACTCTTGCACTATTTGACGTTCTATATCAATACCTTTGTGTTCAATATTGGCAGCGGACCAGAGAAAAGAGCCCATAGCAAACAGAGTCAATGGTAAAAGAATCAAACAAATACGTCGATAAGAAATAAGCCAGGTCGGGCGCGAGCGTTTGAGTTCTCGGTCCAGTATGATTAAACCTATAAGTGGATGCAGGTAAGCCAGGAAAAGGCTGAATTTCTCGGGCGCTAAGATTGCAAGAAACGCGCTTAAACAGAGGCCGAACAAGGCAGAATTTCTGGACAGAATGGAAATCTGCCTAGCTCTGCTTAGAAGCAAAAATGCAAGCCAGACATGAAGAAGCAAGAGCCAGAGCCGAAAAAGCAATAAGGCGGAAGCACTTTCCAGAATCTGCTCATTCATCAAAAAGAGCAGCAAAATATAAGAGCCGCAAAGAGCAATGATTCCGGCGAATGAGCCGAAGAAAAATCGGCGCCATGGTCCAAAGCGCGACGGTAGGCGAGACAAAAAGTATCTCAGCTCCACCCAGATATGCGGTCCGGCAAAGAGAAATACGATGGCAACTGAGAACGCAAACGGCAAAATTGCAGCAGCTACTGCCGACAAAAGAAGCAAAGCAGCTGTGCCCCAAGCAAAACATTTGACGTCATCCAGCTTCAGCATGGATGAAAGTCCCGGGCTTAGACTCATAGCTTATTCGGCACTCGACTCGGGAGCTTTCTCTTTATTTTCTTTCTTGTCCTTAGTTTTCTTGTCCTTCTTTTCAGACTTATCGTTAGAAGGAGCATCAGGCTCTGCAGCGGGAGGCTTTGGTCGTGCAGGACGCTTTGCCGGATCAAACGGCAAGAGATCGGCTTGAGCCGAAGAGGCACTAAAGCCCAAGGCGAAAAGCAGCAAAATCGCTAGCATCAACTTCATTTGCACCCTCCAGTTCCAGACCTGTTAATCCTACACCCAGACTTGACAGCGCCGACATAGGAATTATCCTGAATTAACCGGAGGATAAGAGCTCAGTCGTTTCACTTACACGTCTTGCCGAAATCGATTCTTTAAGAAGCGGATAGCCGCTAAGTTCAGGATCTTCTTTTACGATTTCAATTGCAATTTTACGGGCAGCTTCAAGAATTTTGGCATCCTGCACAATATCGGCAAGGCACATCTCGGGCATGCCTGATTGTCTCACGCCCAGAAACTCTCCAGGACCTCGAAGCTCAAGGTCTTTTTCTGCAACAACAAAGCCGTCATTGGTTTCGGTCATAATACCAAGTCTTTGTTTGGTCATTTCAGATCTGGCGTCGGCAACCAGGTAGCAATATGACTTTTCAGCACCACGCCCGACTCGCCCTCGCAATTGATGCAACTGCGCCAGCCCGAAGCGATCTGCATTTTCAATAACCATAACCGTTGCATTAGGCACATCAACACCAACTTCAATAACTGTTGTTGATACAAGAATTTTGAATTCGCCTTTGCGGAAACTTTCCATGACCGCATCTTTTTCTTGGGCTTTCAACTTGCCGTGCATCAAACCAATGCTGATTTCGGGAAAAACCTGTGTTCGCAGGCGCTCAAACTCAACGGTTGCAGCCTTTGCAGAGAGGGTCTCGGACTCTTCAATTAGAGGGAAAACAACATAGGCCTGACGCCCTCTTAGAATTTCTTCTTTGATTGCTGTGTACATTTTGCGCTTGTCACTTACAAGAACCGTTTCAATCGGTTTCCGCCCGGGCGGCAACTCGTCGATTTCAGATACATCAAGATCGCCATGCACGGTAAGTGCAAGTGTCCGCGGTATCGGCGTTGCTGTCATCGTAAGCAGTTCAGGATTGCTTCCCTTCGCTTTCAATTTAGCACGCTGCTTAACTCCAAAACGATGCTGTTCATCGATAATGACAAAGCCCAGCTTCTGAAACTCCACATCATCTTGAATCAAAGCATGTGTGCCGATTGCAACCTGGATCTGACCGCTCACCAGGTCTTGCTGCATCATTCGCCGTTCACGCACTCCCTGCTTGCCGAGGAAAAGCCCGCAGCGAATGCCCAGCGGTGTCATCCACTCCTGAAATTTCCGGTAATGCTGTTCGGCAAGTATCTCAGTCGGCGCCATGACCGCAACTTGAAAGCCGTTTTCGATAGCAAGCAGAGCTGAAAGTGCTGCCACTACTGTTTTCCCGGAACCAACATCACCCTGCACAAGGCGATGCATTGGTTTAGGAGAAGCGAGGTCCTTGGCTATTTCATTGAATACCCGCTCTTGTGCGCCTGTAAGTTTGAAAGGAAGCTGCTCTTTAAATTGCAAAAGCAGTTTGCCTTCCGCGCATTGAATCTGCAAAGCCTCTGTTGAACTCAGGTATCGATGACGCCTCAGAGCCAGTTCAATTTGCGCCATAAACAACTCATCAAAAACAAGCCGCTGCCTGGCTTCTTCCTTTTGCTCAATATTTTCAGGAAAGTGAATTCCCCAGAGAGCCGTTTTCAAATCAGGTAAATTCAAGCGTTCCAATAAGGCTGACGGAAGCGGATCGGCCAGGTTTTCGGAATATGCTTCCAGAGCATTATGAATAACGCCGCGCAAATAACGAAGCGAAAGCCCCTCTGTGAGCGGATAAACTGGAACCAGACGGCCGACATGCAAAGAATCAAGTTCATCGTCTGAACTGGCCAGTGCGCCGAGCAATTCAATTTCAGCATTTTTCAATTGCAAGCGTCCGCTGTAATTGTCTCGCTCAACCCGGCCGCTGGCCATGACTTGAGCACCCTTTGGATAGGCGGATTTATAACGCTCCAGCAAATATTTGTTTGAGCGTCCACCCACAAATTTGCTGATGCTTATGCTGCCTGAACCATCATGAATGCTCAGACTTAGAATCGAGATATTGGATTTTTTAGCCTGATAAGCACCAACAGAGCGAATAGTGCCAAGTACCGTAGCTTCCTGACCGGGCTGAAGCTGTCGAATTTTCAGATGATTTTGAAAGTCCAGATGTTGCCTTGGATAATGCCGTAGAAGATCGTCGACAGTTTCTATCTTCAAACGAGCCAGCAACTCAGCCAGCTTAGGACCTACGCCACGCAAATACTGAATATCTGTTTTGCGTGGGTCTTTCTCGCTGTTTTTCGATGCAATAGATTTGCGAACAGCTTTCAAATCTTCCGATTTTTCAGGCACAGACCGGCTCTCAGTAGCCTTCTCGTTATTAATGTCGGAGCTCTTGCTTTTCTCTCCTGCAGAAAATCCAAATTCTACAGGTGCAAGACCAGGCCCGGGCTGGCTTTCGATTCCAGCTGAACCGGCCTGAACTCCGTATTCTTTGAGTGCTTCCGCCACAGCTTTGGCTCTTTCAGGCGAGCTTTTGGGCCGGGCAGCATTAGCAGCTTTATCAGATGGACGAGACCCTGTAACTTTTGCTTTGCCCGCCGCTTCAGCCTTTATTTCTGAAAGTTCAGGCGGCGCCATTGCCTTGCCGCTGAATAAAATTTCTTCGGCTCGCCGGAGTATTTGAATTCGCGAAGCATGATCCGCATGAGGATATTGTCTGAATAAACCACGAATCGTGGTCCAACGCAGGTCCATGGGAAAACGCTTAATGAGCCGTTCGGCACTGCGTCGCATAAACTCTGAAAAGCTCGAGCGCTTGCCTTGCAAGTCCGAATAGCGAGCCTTGCGCTCAATAGCGATTGCCCGGCTAATTGCAGCCAGCTCCGCCTCGCGATCTATATGAGAATAAGTACCTAAAGACACTAGTCAAACCTGAGCTGCAATGCCACATGCACTAAGCCTATGACAGAAAGCTCCAGAAGCCTAGAAGCCAATGTTAAACCCGGCGATTAATTCTTTAGCAGAAGCCGAAAAGGTCCACTAAAGATAAGCAGGAAATATCGAAGAGAAGCTCCCCGGAAATGCGCAGCCAAAAAAAATTTCACTGAGCAAAAGTTTTATTGCAAGCGATTGAGAATCAGCTTGGAAATTGCTTTCAATGTCGCAAATACTCCAAGACCTTCCGATGCTACTGCTTCAAAGCTTGGAATACCGCGAATATTCAGGTCCCTCTCCATGCGCTCAACGGCCATCGCACCTGACAGGTCGCGCTTGTTGTACTGCAGAACCCAGGGGATGTTGTCGAGAGTGAGATTGTACTCTGCCAGGTTATCGATCATATTCTGCAAAGACTCAGCGTTTTCTTTAGCACGCATCGGGTCTGAGTCCGCCACGAAGATAATGCCGTCCACACCGTTGAGAATCAACTTGCGACTGGCGTTGTACTCAACCTGACCAGGAACCGTGTAAAGAGAGAATCTTGTTTTGAAACCCTGCACGGAGCCAAGGTCCAAGGGCAAGAAGTCAAAAAACAAAGTACGTTCGGTTTCAGTCGCCAAACTGATAAGTTCACCGCGTGTAGAAGGCGCCAACTGACTATGAATATATTTCAAATTTGTGGTTTTGCCACCAAGACCGGTGCCGTAATAGACGATCTTGCAGTTGATTTCTCTGGCGGCGTAGTTAACTAATGCCATCCCCTAATCCTGTTCCCTTCACTCACCTTATCAACCTGACCCAGACTACATTTAACGCTACTGATTGATACCACGATTCGGGCAAGCTTAAAAGCATTTTGCACCGAGCTTGAAGATTTGAGAGCAGAGATTAGTAATCTCAGACATCCGTCATCTCTTTACTTGTTATCGTCAGCCTGACTGCGCGGGCGTAGTAATTGCTACCTTTTAAGAATACTACGAACTGAGCCCATGCTATCAGCTGACAACTTCAAACTTAGTTGTCAGTCTTATAAGACCCTATATTCTTCAGACATTCTGAACATGATTCCCATCGTGATATAATTTCATCCTTCGTAGAGCAACTCGCTTTCTAAGAGCATTCCTTATCCAATAAGGAACGCCTGGTTCTTTTTGAAACATACCCAGAATTGGCGACTAAACGCCTCTGAGTTTCAAGAACTTAGACAGCAAGTCGCCACCCTTTCGTGTCAATCGGAATAGGAAGTTCATCATGGCTAGACGATGTGAATCATGTGGAAAAGGCCCGCAAACCGGGTTCAATTACACATTTCTGCGTTCTCACTTCAACCCGCATAATAAAAGACGCTGGTTGCCGAACCTGCAAAACATCCGCGTAAATGCGGCTGGTCAGGTTAAACGCATGAAAGTTTGCACCACCTGTATTAAGTCAGGTAAAATCCACAAAGCTGGATAAGCAAGCTTTAATCAAAAGCTTTTCAGGCAATGGTCCTCAAATGGGCCATTGTCTCTTTCTCTTTGTTAAGAAGACTTAAGCACTGCTTTCCCCTGCCTCAAAGAGCCCGGAAGTGACTTATCAGACGTTTTCCGGAAAAGAATTCAAAGCCGCTCGGTAAATTTACATAGCCTGAGCAATTTCCAGAAGACCATCCGGCGGCACATGATAAACCGCGTTGCAAAACTGACAGCGGCCCTCTGCTTCGCCGCTACTTGCCATTTGCATAATCTCTTCTTTGTCCAGGACTTTCAGCGCTTGAATAAACCGCTCTTTTGAACAGCCGCAGTCAAAACTGAGCGACTGCCGGTTGCTGATTACATCAAGATCGAAGCCCTGCAAACCGCGCTTCAGGATGTCCTCAAGCTCCATACCCCGGCGCATCAGGAAAGTAAAAGTACCGAAAGAAGCCAGATTGTTTTCGAGCTTACAAATCGTTTCTTCGCTGTGATCAGGCAAGAGCTGCACAAGCATTCCGCCGGCGGCTTCCGTACCATCTCTGCTCAAATGCACACCAACGATCAGCACTGAACCGGCATCGTGACAGCTAACCAGATAGCGATTCACATCCTCCCCGATTTCTCCTGAAACCAGCTCAACCGTGGAAGTATGTTGCTTGCCGAAACCATCATCAACAGTAACATGCAGATATCCATTCGTACCGACAGCCGCACCGACATCAAGATTGCCCAGCGAATTCAAAGGCAATTCAATTTGAGGATTCTCGACATATCCTCTCAAACGTCCGCCCGATGTTGCGTCTACCACGACTCGCCCGAGCGGGCCATTGCCTTGAAACTTCATGCTCAGCTGACCACGTCGTGCAATTATCGGCAAAAGTAATGCTGCAGAGGTCAGAGCTCTTCCCAGAGCTGCAGCTGCTGTATAAGACATTTTATGTTTGAGCCTGGCGGCTTCAACTAAATTGGTGCTGGATACTATGACTGCATCGATGGTTCCGAGGACGTCTATTGTCCGAATCAGACCATCTTCCATAAAAGGCGCCCTCGTCAAAGTTTCTATATTTTAGCAGTTTCTAAGAATCTTCAAAAGGGGCTATTTGGCGGTATAAGCGAGAGTACACGATCTATACCGTTCAAATCCGCATGGACAGCAGCTATACGCCAGGAGTCCATACGAAAGATACTTTGAACAGCTTCTGATTGCGAATATCCGATTTCCAGAAAAGCTCGCGCTCCTGGTTTTAGAGCACAAGAGGCATGTTTTGCAAAAGAGCGATAAAAAGCAAGCCCATCTTGATCGCCCCCAAATAAGGCCTGCTCCGGCTCCCAGAGACTGAGCTCCGGAGCCAAAGCTCCTCTTTGACTGAGCGGAATATAGGGAGGATTGGAAACAAGCACGTCAAACTGCCTCTGCTTTGAGTCTATCCAGGAAAGCCAATCTTCAAGCTTCAAGTCCAATCTGGACAGAACAGCGTGATATTCAGCATTTATGCGAGTTTGCTCAATTGCAGATGCAGAAATGTCGCAAGCAAAAAGCTTTGCAGAATCCAGTCCTTTCAATAAAGAAACCGAAATAATACCGCTGCCGGAGCCGATTTCACCGATTTCAATTTTCTCGCGAGAATTCCTACGGCTTTGACAAAAGCTAAGCACCGTCTCAACAAGCAACTCTGTATCAGCCCGCGGAATGAGTACTCCGGGCTTAAGCAAAAAACGCAAACCGTAGAAATAAGTTTCGCCAAGGCAATATTGAATGGGCTCGCGATTTTTGCGGCGCTCCAGAATATTTACGGCAGCCTGAAGAACTGATGGATCGAGTTCTTTTTCAGGATAAGCCAGACGCTGACTCAAGCTAAGTCCACTCAGTTTGCGCACAATCAATTCAGCTTCAGCTCGAGCTTCACTATCCTCAATGCCGATGGCTTTAAGTTCCGCAAGCAGAAATTGACTCAGTTCAAAAGGAGTCGAGCACACTTCAGCTATTCACACCGGCTACGGAAGTTTCAGCTTCCAGCAAGCGCTTTTGTTCGTCATGGATGCAGGCTTCAATTACTTTATCCAGATCGCCTTCTAAAAAGCTTTGCAAACTGAAGTTCATATTCAAGCGGTGATCAGTAACCCGATTATCCTTGAAGTTATAAGTGCGAATTTTTTCAGAGCGGTCACCAGTGCCTACCTGCGACCGTTTCGCGTCAGCCAGGGCTTTCTGCCTTGCTTCCAGTTCCATTTTGTAAAGCTTGGCACGCAAAATTTGCTTGCCCCTTTCTTTGTTTTGCAATTGACTTCGCTCTTCCGAGCAAGCAACCATAATGCCCGTAGGTTTGTGCACAATACGCACGGCGGTTTCAACCTTGTTGACGTTCTGACCGCCTGCACCGCCCGAACGCATCGTGGTTATTTCAAGATCCCTTTCATCAAGAACCACATCAACTTCGTCTGCTTCGGGCATAACTGCAACTGTGGCAGTCGAGGTGTGAACACGTCCCTGCGCTTCAGTTGCCGGAACACGCTGCACTCGATGTACGCCTGATTCAAATTTGAGTTTGCTGTATACGCTTTCGCCCCGGATATTGAGAATGATTTCTTTATAGCCGCCGACTTCACCCTGGTTAAAACTTGCAGTTTCAGCAGTCCAGCCCATTTTGTCTGCGTATTTCAAATAAGTTCTGTATAAATCTCCGGCAAACAAGGAAGCTTCATCACCGCCCGTTCCGGCGCGAATTTCAACCATGATGTCTTTTTCGTCGTTTGGATCCTTGGGCAAAAGCAACAAGCGAATTGCGTCCAGGAGCTCATTTTGCTGATTTCTGGCATCAGACAGCTCAGCTTCAGCCAACTCGCGCATCTCCTTGTCCGTTTCTTCACGTAAAATCAGCTGGGCATCATCCACCTGCTTCTGCAATTTGTCCCATCTTTGCACGCTATCAACAGTGGGCAAAAGCTGCCTGCGAGCACGAGAGATGCGCTTCAAATTGTCGGGATTATTGACCACATTCGGGTCAGCCAGCTTTTCTTCAAGTTCGTTGAAGGTAGCGATAATTTCGTCAAGTTTTCTTCTGAGTTCCGGGTCCATCTTTCTGCCTGCTTTGTAAGTCCACAGCGGCGCCAACGCGTCCCCGGGAATCAAAGTTTACCCCAGGCAGGCGAATATCCCAGCTTCTGCTGTGATAAATCTTTATTTTGTCAAGCCGTCGTGGGCTTGGGAAGATTCGGAGAGGGAGGGATTCGAACCCTCGCTGCGTTTTAGCGCAGACAGTCTTTCCAGGACTGCACGATAGACCACTCTGACACCTCTCCATTGGTGCCAAGGCTCGATTATATCCGAAAAGAAATAGGCTGAGCCAATCCAAGAGGAAATTTGTGTAGAACTAGCAGCTGCGTCCAAACTCGACCCAGGCAAGCTCAGTCCAGAAAGGCAGGGGATTCTGGGCTTTCAATATTTCCAGAATTATGTCAGGTCGGTCGCTTTCACCAGCCTGTTCATGCATTTGCAAAATTCTTATGTTGTAAGTACCCGGCTCCACCCGAATTTCATAGGCACCATAAGGTTCATCATCCGGCAGCTTGATCTCCTTAAACTGCGCCCCCATAGTCAAATGAGAATAATCGGAGAGTATCAAGCGGCTACCGGCAGCCATTACAGACCCGCTGATTTCTCTTAATCCACTTTGCAGAACCGGCTGATGCTGAATATTAATTAGCCAGTCACCAGCAAAACCTAGTGAGCAGACCAGTGAGCGGTAGTTGCGCATCTGGTCGATGAAATGCTCCTGCATTTTTTCATTGTCCCAGAAAGACGAAACAAAAGACTGATAACAAGCCGGGTCATAAATCGCAAAAAGTGCATGCCCGTCTTTAAGCAAAAAATTGCCGTAATCAGCCAGCCTGGCTTCAAGCACAGTGCCGTCACCGCCGGACAAGGACTCTTCATTCAGCCAGCGATCAGTAATAAGATTAATTTCTTCAGCCGGCTCAAGCTTTCCCATGATCGCGTCGCGACGAAGTGCAAAAATTCGCTCACGCCCGCTGGCTCGGCTCAGGAGCCGGCCATTCGGCAATCTAATCGCTGAGGGGTCGGGACTCATGACAGTTCTCCCTTATGTCGACGGCTCGAGGCCGAGCGGGCATTGAATCGCTGAATGATTAATGCCCATGAGGAAAGAACTTTAAGCAGCTCGAACTAAGCTTTAGCAGCCAAACGAGGGCGCTTAGCCGCAGCTCTGATAATCGTCAAGAATTCATCGGCTTTCAAACTGGCGCCGCCAATCAAACCGCCATCGATTTCATCTTTAGAGAGAAGCTCTTCGGCGTTCTTGGCATTCATGCTGCCGCCGTAGAGAATCGGAATTTGATTGGCAATTTCTTTATCTTCAAGAAACTGCTTGAGACTGCTGCGAATCAGACCGATTACGCGCGCAGCTTCAGCTGATTCACAAACTTTACCAGTGCCGATTGCCCAGACCGGCTCATAAGCCAGAACGACTTTCTTGATTTCTTCCTGAGTCAAACCCATGAGCGCTGCTCCGACTTGCCTCTTCACAACAGGATCGGTTAGCTCGTTTTCTCTTTCATCGAGCAATTCGCCGACACAGACCACCGGCACAAGACCGTTATCCAGCGCAGCCTTTACTTTGAGCGGCACGCTCTGATTTGTTTCACCATAATATTGTCGACGCTCTGAATGCCCGATCAGAACATACTTACAGCCAACATCCACGAGCATTTTCGCGGATACTTCACCTGTATAAGCTCCTGAGTCATGGTTGTCCAGGTTCTGAGCGCCGAAATTGATCTTGCTGCCCTTAGTTGCGGCAGCAAGCACGTCCAGACTGGTATAAGGAGGGAAAATAATGACTTCCGGGCTTTCAGCCGGCAAGCCTTTGATACCTTGCACGACCGCTTCCACGAGCTCTCCGGCCTCGGCGCGAAGCTTATTCATCTTCCAGTTGCCGGCAATAATAGTCTTTCGATCAGTCATAAAAACCACCCGTTTTAATTAGACAAGCTGGAATTGTAAGCCAAATTCGGGGAATTTAAGGGCGAAGAAGCTGGGAGAGCAAAGAAAATTGGCTTACAATTATTTTCAAAGCCCGAAAGTGCCAGAGCGGGGCTTGGCAAGCAAGAGCATGACAGGCAAGGCAGTCGGATGTCCAAGGAAGCAGTGCAGGAAGAAGACGAAGATTTGAAAGACGGCAAGCTCCTCGAGCAAGCGCGTGAGCTCTTTGAACGCGCCGACCTGGCCGGCTCTTTTCTGCTCAGCAAAGAACACTGGCTCAACTATCCCGAAGATCTTTGCGCGGTAAAGCTAATTTGTGAAATTATGCGCAAAAACGGCAAGAAAGAACTCTACAAGCATTTGAAAGTTCTTTCATCAAGCCAGGAGGCACTTCTAAACAACGCTCAATCGCTTTTCGAAACAGCCTATCAATTCATTGATGAGCGAGAACCGGAACTGGCAGTGATGCTTCTAGGGCGCTGCGCTCAGCTTGAACCGGAACAAACTGTAATTCGATATGAATTGGGTTTTGCGCTCATGCAACTGCGCCGCTTCGATGAAGCAATTGAAGAATTCGAACAACTCATGCATGAAGCCGATTTCGACACCAGGCTCAACCTGACCGTTTGCCATTCGATAACCCGCAATTTAAATCGGGCTCGCGAATTAACACGCGAACTGGAAAAAATGGCAGGAAATCAAGAAGAAAAGAAAGAGCTGGCCCTGAGAAACTGGGTGATTAAGCGCCTCGAAAAATTCGATTCAAAGCAAAATCTTGATTTAAGAGATTGGGTTTATGCGCTCTACGGCTCGGTTTTGCTTTGTGATACCACACCGAAAGATTTGAGCGGCAAGCCACGCAGCGAAGCGGCCGACTATCCGGGAGTAGCTTCAACCCTGCTTTTGCTTCAGGGTTTCATTCGCGAAATGGGCCTTGAGTTTGACATTATCGAATATTACAGTCCGGTTTCCAGACCGCTGGCAGAAGCACTGGCTTCAGTTATGGAGCTGAGCGCCGAATCTTACAAAGGTCCCGAGCGCAAAGAAAGAGCCTTGCTGATCATGGCATGGGCTTCAGACATCATCGGACCACACAAAGCCTTCGTCACTCACAGCCCCAGACGCACACTCTTTGCTTACGGATTGACGACACTGGCTCAGCTGCCCGTGACTCCGGACATCATCGGCTGCCTGGCGGGTGAATGCAGCATGCCCTGGTCCAAACAACTTGAAGAACTCGATGAGAACGAGCGCCCCGACGCTAAGCCGCATCCGATGAATCAAATACAGGAGCAGGCAACAAACGCCATACTTTCAAAAATGAGCGATCTTGAATCAAGCCCGGAAATACTCAAGCAAGTGCAAGACTTGCAAGCGTATTACTCTATCCGTAAAGCTTTCCTGCTCCTGGACAACTCAAGCTCTTTTCCTGAAAGACCCGAATACACCGCTGAGATTCCCTTTTAATGAGCGTTTTAACGCGCCTGGCACTTACCGCATCTTATGTCACCAGCATAGGCGGCTTACGAAAAGCCGCCTCGGAAGATGAACTCAGAGGTCTAGCAAAGTATTTACCGAGCGTCGGAATAATTATCGGAATTGCTCTTGCTCTTATTCATCTGCTTTTGAGAGAACTATCATGCAGTCGTGAGCTGGAAGCGCTCATTATTCTATTGAGCTGGATTTTAATAACAGGCGGCATTCATTTAGATGGATTGATGGACGCCGCGGACGGTCTATTTTCACACCGCAGCCCGGAGAAAATGCTGGAAATCATGAAAGATAGCCGCGTCGGAAATTTCGGCGTAATTTCCGGACTTATGATCATACTTTCAAAATACGCAGCCCTGCTATCACTTCCTGATAAAAGCACGCTGACAGCACTGCTCTTGATTCCGGCATGGGCTCGCTTTGCAGAGCTGTACAGCATTGCCTCTTTTCCCTATGCCAGAGAAAACGGCATGGGGAAAATCTGGCAGGAAAGCAGTTCAAGAAGTGATCTCTTACCCGGGGCAGCAGCCCCCGGACTTTTCAGCCTGGCAATTGTTTTTTATTTCAAGTCGACAAACCCCGCTCTTTTGATACCACTTACGGTATTACCAGCCATTTGGCTCTCACACTGGATTCAGAAAATTTTGAAAGGACAAACCGGCGATACATACGGAGCAAGCGTCGAGTTCGCAGAAGCCGCCGGACTTCTCTTATTCTCTTTATTTCAGAAACTGCTCTGAGCGGAGCGCGCCAGCTCAGTATCCGCTGCTGGGATTCACAGGCGTGGCAGGCTGGGACTGCCTCTGCTCCGGCGAGAAGCCCGAAGCTTCCCGATCTTTATCGCGAATCCGAGCTTCATCCAGAGACTGCCGCTCACGATCACCACGGGCTCGCCGTTCGGCCTCGTCCGCCATGCCTTTTTGCTTGAGCATGAAATTTCCCTTTTTCATGTAGAATTCAGCCCGATCTTTTACATCCGGCTCATTCAAGCGCCTTGCGGCATCAACTATTTGCGTCATTTCACCGGTAGCAGTCGTCAGGTCTGAAGAAGTATGGTCCAGAGCCTTGCGCAGGGCATAGCGAATCTGATCGCGCATGCCGTAACGCTGAATTTTCAATGCCAGCTCACAAAGCCCGACGCTGTCATCCTCTTCATCTATTAAAAGCTTCAAGCCCTTGCGCAAAAGATCCTCGAGTCCAAGAGCCTTGCAATTTTCACAATAAGCAAAAACGTCGTCCCTGGTTTTGAAACCTTGAGCAGCTTTCTCCATAGCAAGATGACAGAGGTCGTTCAAAGAAACTTCCTGAGCCTTTTTGGCAAGGGTATAGAGTTGCGGCACGGTTCTTGCGTTTTCAATGAGCTTGCTTATAGCTTCGCGCGTAACTTCAAAAAACTGATACTTTCTGGCTCGCAAAGCCATGAGCAAATAGTCGTCTTCTGTTGTACAGAGAGAGAGCGCCTTATTGCAACACTGACGCCGAAGATCCAGCATTGGAAAAGCATAGGGCTCGGTATATTGCGCGATCGCAAGACACTTGGGCACATCGGATGCCGAATTTAAGGCTGAAAGAACAATGGGCTTGGCTTTGTCGTACTTGCCGGACTTCATATAACGACCAGCCCGCTCAAGCTGACTCTGAACTTCCACAGGAAGTGGTGAATCAGCCCACTCAGCCTTGGGTGCGGCAATTGAGGAAAGGCTGAAAGCAAGAGACAGAACAAGCGTCGCCAGGACCGCGGACGAGGCTTTGTTGCGGAAATTCATTTCAGCGCTCCTTCTGAACTCAGCCTGAATTTAAGAGAAATGACTATTTGCCATTTTATACGCAAAGAGGTTAGTCTGATTGGGGTAAATTCAAATTTCTTGGTACAAAGAATATATGCCCCTGAGCAGATATCGTCTTGAGTGTCAATGGGTGGAAATGCCCGATTGCAAAGGCAGGAGGCGTTTATCAAAGCTTCCTGTC
>JAIEPM010000485.1 GCA_019748395.1 Candidatus Obscuribacterales bacterium | reverse complement strand
TTCGAGAATGCTTTCAACTGATTCCAGTTCGCTGGATTTTGGATTGACGCAGCCTAGCCCGATTTTGAAAGGCTTTTTGAGCTCTTTCAAAACTTCTATTTCTCCGGCTCTGGGTGTGCAGTATTCAAGAAAAAGCGTGCCGATTGAAAGGCTGTCGAAAAGCGGTAAAAGTGCTTCGTAACTGCCGCTCAGGGCCGCCGTCTCGTCGGGTGTCCAGTTGCCGCGGCAAACATGCATGGCCAGACGTGTTTCAGGGAACCCTTTCGTGCAGGCATTCAGAAGTTTTCCGGCAAATGCCAGCTCGTCTTTTGCCGAGCCTCTTTCACTTAAAGCGCCGCACATGAAGCTGCGATTGTGTTTTTCGCCGCTGAATACAATCTCACTTAGAACGGGTTCGTCAAGCTGAACTATTGCGGCTCCGGCTTCGAGCAAATCTGAAATTTCTTCGCGCAATATCTCTACTAGTTTTTCGGAAAGTGCTTCTCTGCTTTTGTAAAACTTGTCGGTTATGCAATCCATCCACATAATGCGGCTGAGCAGATACGGTCCGGGCAGAGCGATTTTCGCAGGCAAGTTACTGAGTTGCTGCAAAAACTTCAATTCATTCACGGCAATTTTGTTTTTGCGCGAAAGTTCACCGGATACAAAAGGATGCCTGACTCTGTCGGCCGGCACATCGAGTGATTTGAGCTCATTCTTAAATTTTGCCGGGTCGTCAACCAGGGGCAAAAGATCGAGCAAGGGAATCTCACGACAGCCGTTTAGTTTGTTGCCGATGAAGCTGGCATAATTGTCTCGTCGCTGCTCTCCATCTGTGATTAGATCGACACCGGCATTGAGCTGTGAAAGTACGGCGAGCTTGACTGCGTCGTCGGCTATTTCATCGAAATCTTCGTCTGAGAGTTTGCCTTCAAGGTGTTGCTCCAGGTATGAATGAAGCCAGCGCGGGCGCGGCCAGCTCCCGATCCCGAGAACGGAGAGGGGCTTGATTTCGAGTCGCTTTACCTGTCCTGTTGCGGGTTTAGCAAAATCGCTTTGACGGAGTAAGAGCTTATCCGATTTCGGAATCGTTGTTTTGTTTTGGCCGCCGTCAGTTACCGTGAATCGACCTTTGCTTACCAGATAGCTTCTTTTGTTCCCGTCTTTTGTCCAGGAAACAAGTTCATTCTCAGTTAGCCGACACCAGGCTGGAAGGTCTTCCTCGACACTTTGTTCACTTGAAATAATCTCAAGCAACTCTCCGCGCTCCAGCAAATCGAGATGCTCTCTGATTTGAAGAAGCAGTCCGCTTCCGCAGTCCAGATTGCCGCCGTCGAAGCTTCTTGAAGCTGTATGACGCTGCTTGTCTCCTTCTTTCATATCATCTCAATAACTTACGCAAGGGGATCCGCCGTCGACTGAAAGAAATTCGATCAGTTTTGCGCCACCTACAATGGTGGCACCATCTGCAAGATTATTTTCGTCAAGACCACGTTTCTTAAAGCAAGGCGAGCAAACAAAAATTTTGCCGCCTGCTTTTACAAAATTGGCCATGAGTTCTTTCAAAGGCGCAAAACCTTCTTCATGGATCTTGTCTGCAAAGCCCTTGGCTCCCAGTCGCACTCCTTCGCTTGACAGAAAAACCATGGTTTCTTTATCGGAAGCAGCTGCAGCCCCTGCTACCACAAAGGCAACAGTGGCTTTATCCGGATTGTCTTCCGAGCAGGTCAAGTTTACGCAAAATTTTCCTGGCATATTTTTCCTCTATTTTTTTTCGATCCAGTAACTAGGATGCTCCTGTTTCAAGAGCTTGTGTCCGGTTAGTCGACACCAGCTTGGCATTTCTTCAGGCGCGCCCGGATCTCGACAAATTACTTTGAAGACTTGCTTCGATTGAAGTTCCGCTATCTTAAAGCGCAGCTCCATTAGTAATTCTCCGCAACCAAGCGTTCCTGCATCCCAGCTTGCATCAGAGTCGCTCATGACATCGCCTGTAATTCGGACCAAGTGCCGCAAGTTTAGCAAAATTTGCTAAATGAAGACTTCGCCGCCGTCCACAACAATTGTTTGACCGGTTATGAAGGAACTCTCGGCCGAGCAAAGAAATGCAATTACACCACAGAGATCTGACGGCGTTTGTGTGCGTTGCAAACAACGACCGGCTTTGACTGTTGCGTCGCGGTCTTCGCTCCAGTTGGGAAAATCTTCGTGTTTTACAAGACCGGGCGCGACAGCATTTACTGTGATGTTGTGACTCCCGAGTTCGCGCGCCAAGGCCCGTGTCATCGAGATTATTGAGCCCTTCGAGGCTACATAATCCAGCAAGTTGGGAAGTCCTTTTAAGGGGGCATCCGAGCTGAGATTTATGATTTTTCCCTCGTTTTGTTTTTCAAAAAACGGAAAACAGGCTTTTATACAATGGAAAGTGCCCTGTACGTTGACAGCGAAAGTTCTATTCCACTGTTCAGGTGTTATATCTGCAAAACTGCTGCGCTTGCTTTGCAGGTGGGTGGAAGCGTTGTTGACAAGCACGTCGATGCGTGAAAATTTGCTGTGAACCTGATTTATTGCTGTTTCAACCTGGGACCAGTTTGCAATGTCGCAACGCAACTTAAGAAGGTGATCTTCTTCTTTGCAGCTCTGCGGCAGGCGGTTGTCCAGGACTGCCACGGAAGCGCCGAGGCCGACCAGGTGAGAAGCGTAATGCTTGCCGATCCCGGTTGCGCCCCCTGTGACCACGATCACCTTGTTAGTCAGGTCCGGCATCAAAATAAACTCCCCGCATCATTTTGGATTCACTAATAGTCGACGGCGCTTGACTGATTTGGCGGCGCAAGCTCCTGTTCAGGCTCGTATATTGTACTAGCTAAGGTGATTACGCAGCCGAAAGGCGAAGCTTTTGCTATTTTCGATGTCAAGGATTGCATAAATATCATGTTAATTGGGTATACTTTTCTCGGGATGACTGATGGGGAACTTCAATCAGATCTGATCCCTGAAATTTTAGGTGGCGCAAATAGACATTGCTGGCCGCTCAATTTACTGTAAACGTCAGCGTGGGGATTTAGCCATGAAAATTTTGATCAGCCCGATTTCGCTTGAAGAAGCTGCCGCGATTATTGAAGGTGGCGCCGACATCATCGACATCAAAAATATCAAAGAAGGATCGCTTGGAGCTAACTTCCCATGGCGCATCCGAGAAGTATCTGATTTTGTCCACAAGCATGGCGTAGTTGCCAGTGCCACACTCGGAGATCTGCCTTACAAGCCGGGAACGGCTGCTCTGGCAGCTTTCGGCGCTGCCAGCTCGGGCGCCGACTACGTCAAAGCTGGTCTCTACGGCATGAACACCTACCAGGAGGCTTATGACATGATGGCCGGTATCGCTCAAGCGATCCGTTCCGTCAATCCGAGTCTCACTGTTGTTGCATCCGGTTATGCCGATTACCGTCGTTTCGGTGGTTTGAACCTTCATGACCTGGTCAAAGCAGCTAAGGACACCAAATGTAATGTCGTTATGGTCGATACTGCCATAAAAGATGGTTCGACTCTTTTCGATGCTCTGACTATGGATGAGTTGAAAGAATTTGTGGCTTTGGGTCATGAGGCCGGTATGGAAGTCGCGCTTGCTGGTTCAGTTAAGTTCGAACATGCCGAGAAAGTTTTCGAAACCAAGGCAGATATTGTGGGTGTTCGTGGCGCAGTTTGCGAAGGAAAAGACCGCTCTACGACAATCTCAGCTAAAAAGACCAGAGAATTCTGTGATCTATTCCGCAAAATGGAAGCAGAGCTCAACGGTTCACTCTCGAAAGCTGTTTGCTAAGCTTGGCTTAGGCTGAAGCTAGTTGATAGATTCAATATGGAACCCTGAAAACGGGTTCCATATTTTTTTGATTACTGATTCCGGCTCCGCTTGTAGCAAACCATGATTGTTGGTGCATCTACTAGTTGATAATCGGGATTATTTGCAAGCAGGTTCAGAAGTTCCTTGTCACCGAGCTTCCAGCCTCCGCCTTCCTCAAAAGTTTTTTTGCCGCTTACTACTTGCCGGTCTACATTTATGAAAATTAAATCCGGCTTTCGTTTCAGCACATAATTTGCATCCATTTTTACATCGATACCACGCTGCCTTTTTTTGCTGTGAGCGATGTGTAAATCGTTCAGACCAAGAGTATCCAGGCAGTTCAGTTTGCAAAAATAGGGGATCTTTCCGGCTTGCGCGATCGCCAGCAAGCCGCCTTCAGGCAATTCCTGTCTGATCCACTTTGACAATTCCGGCTCTTGTAAAATATCAGCTTTAAGCAAAAAAAGTTTTCGGCAGGCTGTCAAAAAACCGTCTTTAGAGCTGATCGCGTTGTAGTTATAAGCTTTGAGCAGCTCATGACTCTCTTTGCTGTTAACTGCCAGAATTAGAATCACAAAGCAAAAAGAGGGCAGATATCGCAGATATCCGGATGGTCTGAGATTCTGGATATAAGAACTTGAGATTGCTGCCATCAAGTAAGCCACCGGAATAATGGGCAGTAAAAGTCGGTATGACTTGAATGCCGTGTAATCGTCGCCGCCGACTGTAACTACATAAAGTGAATAGCAAAAGATGAAATAGAGGAGAAAGCCAAGAACTCTCAAGTCAAGAATTTGAGGGCTCTTGGCTTTTTGACTTAGTGCAAAATGGCTGCTGAGAACGGTAAAAATAATTGGAAGAGCAAGATACTGGCTTAGCCCTCCGGAAAGATAAATTACGCCCAGAAAGATTTGATCTAAGCCGCCGTCGGAGTGCTTAGCGTAAAAGGTATTTGGAAATGGATAACCGTAGTAACAAAGTCTCCAGATGAAATGAGGCAGAAAGAAGCTCAGAAAAATTGTTGCGAAAAGCAAAATGCTTTTGCTTTCTTGCTTTAGAGAATTATTTTTGACAGCCAAGCTAAGCAGGAAAATCAAAGCGATGCCGAAAACGCCAAGTCCTTCGGGACGGCAAAGTGCTGCCAAACCTGCACTGGCAGCGCTTATGTATAAGTAACGGGACTTGCTCTTATGAAGATATGCAGAGAAGCTTATGCTGACCAGATAGGTTAATAATGTGAATAGGGCGCTTTCAAGTCCGGCCTGGGCATAAAAAATCAAAGCCGGACAAAACACGCAAGTCGCAATTAAGAGGCATTGTGAGCTCCGCTCCGGCAGAATTTTGAATAGCCCGCTAAGCGGTAGGAAGCAAATCGCAAAGGCTGAAATGCAGCCAATGGTTTTGGAAGCAATCAGCGGGTCTATTCCGACTTTAATGGCCCCGGCATTTAAGAGCATCCATAAGAAGTTGGAATAGCCTTCAACCGGCCGCTCGGCTGTATTCCATACAGGTCCGAAGCCATTGGCCAGGTGCTCGGAATATCTGTAGGTGATGTAGGCATCGTCCAGATTTACATTGATAAAAAGAGCCAGATGAATTAGTAAAGCTAGAACTGAAAGCAGAACAAAAGTCCAGTAGAGCTGCTTTGAGTTTTTAAAACTTTCATTCACTTTGCTGACGCATTCCGGATGCTTTTCTATAGGATACGTCAATTTCTAATTGATTCGGCTTCCAGAGATTCGCGAAGTTGAACTTTTAGTATTTTGCCGGTGCTGCTTTTGGGTAGTTTGTCTTTTATGCAAATCACCGATGGTATTTTGTATTGCTCTAAATGCTGCTTAAGATAGTCCAGAATTTCGTCACTGCTTAGCTGCGCGTTTGCCTCGGGGACCACTATGGCCACGAGCTTTTGTCCCATCAATCCGCTTTCATCGACGCTGCCGAAAACTGCTGCTTCAACTATGCGCGGGTGGAGTGCAAGTACTGATTCTAATTCAATCGGAGATACTTTCTTGCCGCCGACATTGACCATTTCATCGAGCCGCCCCATAAGTGAAATGCGTCCATCCGGCTCGAGTCGGCCCATGTCGCCGGTGGCAAATCCATTATCACGTATCTCTTTGAATTGCTCCGGAGCCCAACCCCAATAGCCAAGCATGACTCCGTCGCCTTCAAGAAAAATTTCGCCAGTATCGCCGGTTTGACACAGTTCTCCAGCGCTGGATCTGAGTGAAAGTTTGATGCCTCTGCAGAGTTGCTTCAGTGTTCTGGGTTTGCTTAGTTCCAGAAATCCGACTCTAGCCTCCGTTAAGCCATAAGGCAGATGCAGTGCTGCGCCGGGCGCCAGACGGCGCAGTTGTTCGAGTTGCTCGTCTTCGATAGCGGCTGTGCCTATGCTGATCAATTTCAAGTGCGAGCTTGATTTTGAAAGCAGGCTCGCAAACTGCTTGATCAAAATGTTTATGGCGGAAGGCACCATGAGAAGTGCATTCGGACGTTCGCTTTCAAGCAGTTTCAAGGCGCTCAGAAAGTCACGTGCCAGTACAAGGCTTCCTCCTGAGAGTAAGTAAGCCAGTAGATGTCGGAAGCTATATGCATGAGCCAGTGGCAAGCCGAGCAGCATGCTGTCGCCCGGGCCGATACCGAAGTACTCCGAGCTGGAGATAGCACTTTCCATCCAGGACCGGTGTGAGTGCATCACGCCTTTCGGGCTGCCGGTGGAGCCACTCGTGAATGTGACTGATACCAGATCATTTTCGCTGCAAGCTTTTTTCGGCTTGAAGTTTTGTCCGCTTTTATTCTTTAAGGAAACGATCTTTTCAAAGCTGCCTTGCGGAGCCTCTTCTCGCGCGTTTCTGCCGATATCGCAGACGATCAGAGTTTCCTTGCTGAGCTTTTCGGAAAGCCAGTCAAAGCGATTGAGAATTCGCTGGTCTATGATCAGTGCCGATGGCGGACAGCTCTTAAGAACATGATTTAGAGTGTCGGCGCCGATTTCAGGGTCAAGAGGTAGGTAGCAAGCTGCGTTGCTGATGCATCCCAGGCTGGCTGCGACAAATTGCCAGCTGGTCGGTATGAGAACTGCCACTTTCTGATTTTCTGAAATCCCGAGTTTTTCCAGATGGGCCGCGAAGTTCATTGAAAGTGTGTGAAGTTCTTCATAGGTCAAGCGTTCGCTGTCTGAAATCAAGGCTGGATTTTTCGCGTACTTTTTCGAGGCATAATCAAGTGCTTCAGGCAATGAGCTTCGACTCTTCTCGATCTCGATCTGTTCAAAAATCCATTGATAAGTCCGCTCCAGTCCAGCGGACAGGGGTGATGTAGGCGCCCAGTTCAATTTTTCTCTCAGAACTTTATTGTCGGAATTGCGACCGCGCACGCCAAGGGGACCCGGGATATGCTTGACTTGTGGATGCTTATCGGCGATTTGCATTACCATCTCGGCCAGCTTGTTTATTGTGACCATTTCTTCGGAGCCGATATTTACAGGTCCGCTGAAGTCGCTCTGCATCAGCCTTCTGACACCTTCAAGACACTCATTTATGTAGAGGAATGATCTGGTTTGCTTGCCGTCGCCCCAGATTTCTATTGTGCCGCCATCTTCGGCTTCGGCAATCTTGCGGCAAATAGCAGCCGGAGCTTTCTCTTTGCCGCCCCGCCAGGTGCCTTCTTCTCCGAAAATATTGTGAAACCTACCGATTCTGACTTGCATTCCGAAGTTTCGTGCATACGACAGGTAAAGCCTTTCACTGAAAAGTTTTTCCCAGCCGTATTCGCTGTCCGGCATGGCTGGGTAAGCTGAATCTTCGGAACATTTGGGATTATCTGGGTCTTCTTGATTGTAAGCTGGATAGATACAGGCTGAAGACGAATAAAAAATCTTACCTACATTCTTTAAATGACACTGATGCAAAACATTCAAGTTAATGCTGGCTGAGTTGTGCATGACATTCGCGTCATTTTCACCAGTGAAAATATAACCGGCGCCACCCATGTCTGCCGCCAACTGATAAACTTCGTCGAAGGCTCTTTCAATAACCGCACGGCATACTGACTGCTCTCTCAGGTCGCCGATTACGAATTCGTCAGCTTGTGATTTGCTGAATTCCGGATACTTCAGGTCCACGCCTCGAACCCAGTATCCTTCTGCCTTCAATCTTTTGACAAGATGACTGCCGATGAAACCACCAGCTCCCAGAACCACGGCCGTTCGCATTAGTTTCTCCTGCTATTTCAGACTACAGTCTTTTATACCCCGGTCCGCACCAGTCCAAAAGCTTCTGCTCTCGCTTTACGACTGCTCAGATTTCTTTAGGCAGCTACGAATTACTGAATTGAATTTCTCACCGATTGTATCAATATCAAAGGTTCTTTGTGCATAGTTCAGGGCTTTCTGCCCCATTTCTGTTCTGAGCAGCTCATCGCTGAAGAGTTCTCTTGCACTTCTCAGAAACTCGGATTTGTTGTCTGCCAGCCTGCCGGCTCCGGCTTCGCTGACAACTCGAGCGGCAAGGTTATCTGCCGGTACTGAAAGGAGAATTGCTTTTCCGGCACATAGGTAAGTTAACACTTTAGATGGGACTGAATATACTCCCGCTGATTGCTCAAGCACCGCAATTAATACGTCTGCGCTTGCCAGAACCTTAGGCATTACTGAGAAATCCTGGTAATTCATAATTATGAGGTTATCGAGCTTTATTTCAGCCTTCTTGTTATTAAGCCAATCGGCACCCAGCCCTTCCGATATGACCAGTACTTTCACCCGTTTTTCACTCTTGAATTCTTCTGCCAGTTTGAGCAGCAACTCAGGGTCATGTTTCAGTCCAAGTGTTCCTGAATAAAGAAAGACGAAATCGCTTTCAAGATTATTCTCTTTTGACCAGCTGTTTTCTTTCGGAAAAATAGGCAGTTCTGCCAGTGGTGCCCAATTCGGAATTACGTGGATGTTTTGGGACGGGGCTTTCCACTCGTTGAGCAAGTTTATAAAGTCCGGTGAAATTGAAACAATGGCGTCGCTTGAACTTAAGAGCTTCTTTTCCAGGTCTTCATAGTGTTTGCCAATCAACGCTCCCAGAAGTCCAAATTTCTCCCTCAGGATATTTTTGATCGCAACGCTGTAAATGTCCTGTAACCAGAAGATGGTGGGAATCTTGTTCTTCTTGCAGAAATTCCAGAGGGTGTTTTGAGCATCCAGCGGTGTATTACTTGAAATAATTAAATCAGGAGAAAAACCTTTGATTCTCTCGCAAAGCAAACGACCGTATTCCAGCTCTTGAAAGCGGCGTCTGACAAAGGAATATTTCTGAAATTTGCTCTTTAATTTCAGACCTGCTATTTGAAATGAATCCGGGTCTTCGTCCGATTTCTCCAGTCTCCCTTTCGGTGTTTGAAAAGAAGCTGAGTATAAATGCAATGTTTGATGTCCATGTCTGGACAGCCAGCGGCTCAGTTCGACCTGGAATGGATGGCCTGAATAGTCGTGAACCAAAATGCGCATACACACCAGTATTGCATAGTCTCCTTTGGGAACAAAGAACTTGCTAAGTGCTTGTTTCCCCGGTTAGTGACTTGACTCATTCTTTCGTGTAAAGCTTCTTTTGCTTATTTCTTTTGCCGGATTGCCTGCCCATACGCTCCAGTCGGGAATATCGCGGCTTATTAAAGCTTGAGCGCCGACAATAGCACCGTCTCCAATCGTTACTCCCGGCAGAACAAAAGCTCGAGCACAGATAAAAGCTTCTTTGCCGATCTTTATGGGTGCTGTTTGCAAGGGGAGCAATGGATCATCGAATTTGTGGGTGCCGGTACATAAAAACGTTTCCTGGGCGACGGTAGCATTTTCGGCAATTGAAATCTGCGCCAGGTTGTAGATATTAGCCCGCGCTCCAATTGAGCTGCCTGCTGCCATTGAAAGATTCCAGGGAATGGCTATTTGACAACTTGGGTGAATCTTGGGATTGCCCTCAAGTTTAGCGCCGAAAATCCTCAAAATTAAAGTTCGCCATCGGTTCAAAGGCCTGGGTGAGAAGCTGCAAAACAAAAACCAGACCAACTGAAAAATTTCGCAAAGCAAAATTTCCTTCAGTGCTCGCGGAGACTGGTGTCTCGATGAGCTGTTTTCATAAGTAAAAAGCTTGCTTTCTTCAGTCATTTTGAATCATGAGCTCTGATACTTTTTTTTGATTATGGCATATCTCAGTGGTCTAACTGCGAAGGAATCTCATGATTCTGTCTTCGTCGGCGTCCTTGAGTTCAGGCAAAGCCCAGTTTGACCAATGGTCCCGCACGGCTTTCATATATTTTTCGGACGGTAAAGCTATGGCAGGAGCCCTGCCTTTTTTGGTGGCATCAATCAGAGCTATTGCACTCCTGAAGGGTGCTCCAGTGCTTTTCTCTGCATAGACGGAATAATCGGCTTGATAGATAGTCGTGCCTGTTATGTATTTGATATCGTGCTCTGGATTCACGCGAGAACTGAGCGCAAATTGAATCGAAAGGGGGTCGGCGATATCAATGTCTTCGTCTAACAGGCAAACAAATTTTTGACCAAATTGCAATTTGGAAAGAAGGCTTAGCAGTCTTTGTTTCTCTTCTTGACTTGAGGGGCTGATTTGAACAAGCAAATAACTCAGTCCGGCGCTTCCCGGTGCGATCCCCATATCTTTGATCATCAAGAATCCGGCTTTCTCTTTCAGATAATAATAGAGTGGACCAAGAACTCCAAACTGCCAGACCAGATGACCTTCGGATGGCGGCACTTGCTGAATATAACCATGCATAATTGCGTTTTTACGCATTGATATTGATTCGACTCTCATCAGAGGGGCTTTGCCTTCTTCGCTCATGATGCCTAGCGCTTCTCCAAAAGGTCCTTCGCTTGTATATGAATCCGGGTCGATAAACCCTTCAATGACGATTTCAGATTCTGCTGGAATTAAGAGATCTACCTTCAGGCCGGTCGCAACCTTCACAGGTCGCTGCATCAGGCGGCCGGCAACTCCCAGTTCGTCAATTCCATAGGCGGTTTTTGCTGCTGCTGCAAACAAGACTGCTGGAGTGCTGCCGGCTACGATCGCTACAGGGCAGGGTTTGCCGGATTTGTGAAATTTGCGCATTTGTATGCAGCCATGCTGATTCTCGCTGCCGAATCCGACTGTGAGCGAGCTTGGACCCTTTATCTGAATCCGGTAAACACCCATATTTTGGACCCCGCTATCGAGATCTTTTGTGATCACGCAAGCCGAGGAAAAAAAGGCTCCAGGGTCCTTGCCGGGGGTCCAGTTTGGCACAGGTAATTTCAGCAAATCAATTTCGCTTGCTTGCCAAACTTGCTCATAAACTGCTGCTGTCGAATTGCTCAGCAATTGCGGCGGCAGCTGGCTTTTCATCGCCTCCGACCAGCGCTCAAAGATTTCCTCGGTTTTGCAGGCCAGGGCTCTGGCGTAGCTTTTCTTGTAGTTGAAAAGACCGACTGCTACAGGCATTTTGAATCCGGAGACGTTCTTAAAGAGCACCGCTTGCCGTTTTCGGCTGGCGAGCGAGTCCGCACAAAGCCTGGCAATGCAGGCTAATTCCGTGTCTTTATCGACTGGCTTTTCGATCGTCAATAAATTTCCTTCTTCTTCGAGAAGCTTCAAAAATTCAGCCAGATTTTCTGGTGCCAGAGACGCTTTTGTATCAGTCAAATTTTGCTCCTCCGCAATTTCCGGAACTAGTTAAGAGTCCTGATGGAATTTGATGCAGACGCTTTTAACTTGAGTGTAATTGTCGAAAGCTTCAACGCCTCTTTCCCGGCCGAAGCCGCTTTTCTTGCAACCTCCAAACGGGTTTGCAACGGCGCCTCCAAAAAAGTCGTTTATATAAACCTGTCCGACTTCAAGGCCGGCCGCAAGTTTATGCGCTCGATCCAGGTCTTTTGTCCAAATGCCGGCAACCAATCCGTATTCTGACGCATTCGCCAGCTCAAGCACTTCCGCTTCCTCTTCAAATTCAAATGTACAGAGCACAGGACCAAAAATTTCTTCTCGGGCAATTCTCATTTCGGCTTTTACTTCATCGAAGATTGTGGCTTCCACAAAATAACCGTTTTCGTATTTGCCGCCTTTAAGCGCGTTACCGCCGGCTCTTAGTTTTGCTCCTTCGGTTTTGCCGAGTTCTATATAATTCAAAACTTTTTGATGCTGCTCTTTTGAAATAAGCGGACCCATTTGCGGGTTGGAAAGACCTGCGCCAATGCTCATTTCTTTTGCTTCCTTAGCCAGTTTCGAGAGCAGCTCATCTTTCATTCTTGATTGAACAAATAATCTCGAACCGGCACAGCAGACTTGTCCTGAATTCGCAAATATGGCTTTTTTAGCTCCTTGAACTGCTGCCTCTAAATCTGCGTCGGCAAAAACTATATTTGCAGACTTGCCTCCCAGCTCAAGTGTGCATGGGATGATGTTGCTCGCGGCAATTCTGGCAACTTCAATTCCTGTGGGCACCGAGCCTGTAAACGAAATCTGCTGTATGCCGCTATGCTGTGCCAGAAAGGCTCCCGCTTCTTTGCCGAGCCCGGTGACAACATTCAAGAGCCCATCAGGCAAGCCGCACTCTTTAAATAACTGAGCCAGCATTATTGCAGTTAGCGGAGTATATTCGGAGGGTTTCAAAACGGCGCTGTTGCCGCTTGCCAGGGCTGGAGCCAAGCTTCGAACTGATAGTCTGAGTGGGTAATTCCAGGGGCTTATATGTGCTGTCACGCCTCGTGGTTCGATAATTGTATAGCTGTGATACCCTGATGAAATCGGAATAGTCTTGCCGAATAGTTTGTCCGAAAGCTCGCTGTAAAAGGCGAAGGATTCCGCAGACTTAATTACGTCTTGTTTTGCTTCCGAAAGCGGCTTGCCGCAATTTAGGGTTTCGACAAGTGCAAATTCATCGCATCTTGACTCAAGCTCTTCGGCCATTTTTCTGAGCATCAGCCCGCGGCTCCGGCTGGGAAGACTTCGCCATTTTTCAAGAGCTTCGCGGCTGCTTCTCACGGCCAGATCAATTTCGGCTTGTTGGCAGCAAGCCACCGAACTCAAGACTTCGCCGCTTGAGGGGTTGTGGATTTCAAAATATTTTCCGCTGCTGACCTGCTGGAAACGTCCATTTATCCAGGCTTCCACTCGCTCAGGAACTGCTTTCAAGCCCAGCATAAATCTTCTCCGGTCTCTTTGCTTATTTTGACTGAGTCCTGCTTTCAATTATTCTGACTATGTCGGCAACTGATTCCATGTTTAATGCATCGTCAGCTGAAATTTTCAAAGCAAACTTATTACCCAGAGCTTCGACTAGGAGAATATGTCCAAGCGAATCCCATTCGGGCAAATCGCCGCGCCGACTGTCAAGAGCGATTTTGCCGACTTTTACTTTTAGAGTCTCTTGGAAGACTTGCGCTACATCATCATAAACGGTCATTCTGGAACTTCCTAAATTACTTGGCACCATATTGTACTCTTTCCAGCGAAATTTCATGGCCCTTCCTAAAATCTGAAATAGACAAACTCCTGACGGTCTGAATTTTGAAGCAGGGGCTCAGGCGAATACATGTAAGCGCTGAGGGCCTGGAAGAAAAGAAAGGAGGCAAGCAGGAATTGGTGGAAGGGTCGCAGTTTAATTAGGCAGGCCGTATCGTCTTTACGGAACTGGAAAAATTCAATAACGAGCAGCGGGCAGAGCATGAAAAGCATCAGGCCGATATTCTGAATGAGCTGCTCGTTTAGCTTGAAGTCCAGGGCAAGAAGGCGCGCAAATATGCTTGTAATCTCTTGCAGGCTCTGAGAGCGGAATAGAAGAAAGCCGATACAGTTTAGATGAAAGGTGAAGAGTACAAGAAGCAGCCATTTTAGCCCGCTGGGCTGGCTTGCAGAATAAGTGTTGCTTTTGCGTTTTCTTGTATTTATAAGAGTTGTGATTGAAACTGCCATTCCCCAATAAAGGCCCATGATCGCAAAATTCAAGGTGGCGCCGTGCCAGATGCCGTTCAGGAAGAAAACCAGCATTGAAGCCAGTACGATGTTTTTGCAATTGAAGAAAAAAGGGTAAAAAATGTAATCGCGCAGCCAGCTTGTAAGTGAGATGTGCCAGCGCTTCCAGAATTCAAGCAGATCCGTGGCAAAAAATGGATTTTTGAAATTTTCCATAATTTTAAAGCCCAGTAAAATTGAAATTCCGCGCGCCATATTTGAATAACCGGCAAAGTCCAAGTAAAGCTGAAAAGCAAACGCATAAGCGCAAACAAGCGCTTCGATGCTGCTCAGAGAGGATAGCTGTTTATAAGAGCTATCGACTATTTGACCCAGGCTGTGCGAAATCGAAACTTTCTGATAGAGACCCCATAGAATCAAAAAGCCGCTTAAATGCAGATCGGCTGAGCTTAGCTTCTCGCGCTTCTTTACTTGCGGTAGAAAATTTGCAGCTCTTTCAATCGGACCGGCGATTAATTTTGGGAAAAATGATATGTATAAAAAATAGTCTGCAAGCTTTTGTTCCGGCTTAATAGAACCTCGATAAATATCCAGGGCGTATCCTATGTTCTGGAAAACGTAAAAAGAAAGCCCGACCGGGACTGCCAGGCTGAGAGCTTTTGATTGCAAGGGAATATTCAAGCTGCTCAGTATTTTGACAAAGGACGGCGCAAAAAAATTGAAATACTTGAAAACGCAGAGAGTCCCGATATTGATCGCGATTGCCAGGAAAAGCAAGTTTTTCTTTTCCTCTTTTATTTCCGTGTCGGCAATGGTCTTGACTGTGTAAAAGGTTCCAAAAGTCAATATCGATAAAAGCAGCGGCAAGCGCCAGTCGAAGCTTGCATAAAAAATCAGGCTGCCGGCGACTAAAAGCCAGTTTTGATAAGGCAAGCGGCAAAACAGATAGAGCAGGTAGAAAGCAGAAAAGAAAAGGAAAAAATTTAGGGAGCTGAAGATCATTTTGCCTGTACCGCTGAGGAATCTTTGAGGCTTTTCCTCTATCTATCCCGGCGAATCTTGCTTAGAATAATTGAAGTTGATAGCAGATTACGATTCGGGATAGGGCTGAGGGCATTTAATTGAACCGGATATTCAGCGTTGAAAACCTGGACGCATTTTCGCCTATTATAAGGCCAAAGGTTTTGATTGCGATTTTCTGCTCTTTTTCCTTTTTTGTCAGCCTGCTTTGTTTTGCTCAATACCTGTCTGTTTTCAAATGGATTTTGATTGACGCCGGGATTTTGCTTGTTTCGCTTATTTGCTGCGGTCGCCTTGCAAAATATCCTGCGGCTTTTCTGCTTATGTGTTTGGCATTCTTTTTTTTCAACGAGCTTTTCGTCCGTTTAATTTATTTTGGTCCCGCCGGGCTTGATTTTGTGCGGTTTAATACGGCAATTGTCGGGTCCCCTCCGACCGATCCCGAGTTCGATGATTCCAGTTTCACTCATTTGAAGCCGGGTAGTCTTATGAAAATACGCGGCATGGAATATCGAATCAACAACTTCGGTTTTAGGGGGCCCACGCTGAATCTTGAAAAGGACGCTGCCAAGTTCAGGATATTGCTGATCGGAACCTGCTCCGGTGAGGGGTTGGGCGTCGAATATGCGGATAGCTATCCTGTGCGTCTCGAGCAAGAACTAAAAGAGAAGTTCTCAAATCTAGAGCTTCTAAACTTGTCGGTGGATGGTGCGTATACCGGAAACATGCTTTATTACTTGAGAGAGCTTGGAGATAAGTTTCATCCTGATCTGATTCTTTTTGATCGAACCTTATGGAATCCTCTGCCGCCCATCGCTCAACGTTTTCTTCTTGGGCCGAGATTGTTCAAAAAAGGAACTTGGGGAATTGAAGAGAGGCTCGGCGCAACATCTTTTTTCCAAACTCAGCTGGAATTGCTGAGAAGAGAATTAGTGCATCCTCTTACGGTTAACTTTAAGTATCTCAAGCCGTTTCTGCCGGTGCTTGCCAATTTCGGTCGGCCATTTTCGGATGATGATTTGAAGGCGGATACTGTTTGGACGGTCAAATCAGTAAAACAAATTGCTCCTTCAGCACCGCTGGTCTTTTTTATCTTACCGCCGATGAACAATGAGTGGTCGGCCGACGGCATGCTCAAAGAGCGGGACGCTTTTAAGAAGTTGGCCGGAGATAATCAATTTCCAGTGCTCGACATTTATTTTGCTCCGCACGATCAAGCCCTGCTTCAATATCGATGCCTGCCTGGCGATCCGCATCCTAATGCTAAGGCTCATCTCGTTTTTGCCCGTGAAATGGCCAGGCAATTGAGACCAATTATTCTTGCCTTGAAAAAACAAAAAGGCCTTGAGTAGCGGACTCTCTAGTTCGCTTTGAGTTTTATTGAGCTGAGAGTTTGAAGCCAGTCTCGATACATGAAAGGCTTTTCGAATAACAGGAAGAGGATTGCTGAGCTGATTAGTATGAAAGGTATGAGCAAAACTGATTGAAGAACTAAATTGACCCAAAATATCTTGCTCAGAACCAGATGAAATGTTGCGCGTGATAGTCCTGTGATTATAGTTTGATGATAGAGGTAGATTGTGTAGCACATTCCGCCAATAGTGACAATCCAGGGACTTCTTACGAATTTTCTGATTAATTTTCCGCGGAAAGCCGCCGCGTAAATGAGTAGAACTAGAAACGCCGGCAGGACCGAAGGGCGAAAGGGCGGAAAGAGTATGGCGATTAGCGATGTTGCTGCTGCTAAACCGCATAAATCCCAGAGTTCAGGAAATTTGCTGGGCTTTTGCCAATCCAAAAGAAAGAAATCTGCCAGCAGCAAGCCACATAGAAAGAAATGGGCAAAGGTCAGTAGATGAAGGTCTCGGCCGGGATATGTCAAAAGTGGTGAATGTTCTGCAGAAATCAGCATCAGAATCAGCAATAAGATTCTGCGTGTTTTTAGTCCTTTGATCTTGTAGATAGAAGCTAGCAGGGGTGCTGTTATGTAAAACTGAGCTTCCACTTCCAGGGACCAAGCTTGACCCATGATCCATGAGTGAGAGTCAAAGATCTGGTTATGTAAATAAAACACCGAGGCCAGAAAGTGAGGAAAATATACTTTGAATGAGGCATGCTCAAATAGAAGTCTGAGCAGGAAGATACTGCTGAGGGCTATTAGATATGGTGGTTCGATGCGCAGAAGACGCCGTAAGTAATAAGTCTTGAGTTTAATGACCTTGCCGCCGAGCAGATCTGCTTGCGCAAAAGGCAAAGCTAGAATGAAGCCGCTTAGCACAAAAAATAGTTGAACGCCGAAATTGAAAGTTTTTTCCAACAGGAAGAGGGGATCTTGCCACTCGTCGCTCAGGCTTTGATTTCCGTATGCAGCCAGCGCCACTGAAACGTGCAGCAAGACAACTGTCGAGATTGCGATGAATCGCAATCCGTCTATTTCCGGGAGGA
>JAIEPM010000419.1 GCA_019748395.1 Candidatus Obscuribacterales bacterium | reverse complement strand
GGTCGGCTTGATGCGCAATACTTCCTCAAAGCGCGGAATAGCCTCTTTGAAGCGTTTTTGCATCTGATAAAGAACACCAAGGTTGTATTGAGCATCAGCCAAATTCGGATCTATATCACAGGCTCTTTTGAAGAATATGATTGCTGATTCCGGACTGCCCTGCTTGTGTGCCGTCAGACCGAGATTGTAGAGACTCACAGCTCTGGGGTTGGGCGTATAAGCGCCGCCGGCGGTGCTGGCCGCGGGAGCCGAAGTGCCGGGCTGTTGAGCTTGCGCGTCTGGCGCAGCAAGAGCCATCAAGGGCAGGGCGAATGCCACAAGGTTCAAAATGGAAAATTTTCCGGAAAAGCCTTTCATTTGGGGGCTCCTGAGCTGGACAGAGGCAATGACTTAAAAGAATACCTGAAAGCTGCCTCTAAGACCTGAGCCGCAGGCAATATGTTTCTTGAAATTAGAAGAGCTGCATGAAAAAACGCAAAAGCAGGGACTTACTTGGCAAGTTCTTTCTATCTGGTGTATATATAGATAGATTAACCCCCTCTAAGCAGGCAGGAAGCATCCAATCTATGCGTACCCTTGGTCACATGATCACTTCTGCAGGCATCGGTCTTTTTACATATCATCGCTATAAATCACCGGGAGCCGGGCTTGCCAGCTTTCTGGCCGGATGGATGATTGATGCAGACCATATTCTGGACTATGTGAAAGCTCACGGCTGGCAAGCTAACTGGCATCGCATCAACGAAGCCAAACATGAACATTACAGCGGCAAGCTTTATCTGCTGCTTCATTCTTATGAGCTTTTGGCTCTTTTCTTCATTCTTTTCAAATGTCCAAAGAAAAGAGCTTACCGGGTCGGCATCAGCCTTTCAGTGCTGACACATTTGTTGCTTGATCAAAAATGCAACCCAGGACGCAAGCCTCTAACTTATTTTCTGGCGCATCGCATACACAAGAAATTCAATGTCAAAGACATTTTGCATCCGCATTAGCAAAGAGTTTTGAACTATTTGACTGATTCCGATTTGCTGCTTGATGCGTCGGAAACCTGGGCGGTGGCTTTGGAATGGTCGTCAATCCAGCCGGTCAAGAGCTTGATTGTATCGTCGTTGAACTGTCCTTCTTCAAAAATAAGGTGCTCGCCTGATACAACAAAAACAAGAACTTTGTCTTTGGAAGCAATGTGATTGAGAATCGACTCGTTGTCGTCGTGCTTCACAAGCTGGTCTTCATTTCCTTGAACCATGAGTACGGGAGTGTTTGTTATTTTGGAAGCATTTTTTTCGTTGCTTTCCATAAAATGCTGGAATTGTATCAACTCAATCGGTGTCAAAACAAAGCGGGCCAGCTTATCGTTAGCCCACTCATCTCGCAATTCTTGCTTATTAGTAGAGCGATTCACGACAGTGTCGGCGACATTGACTTTGGCGTTGGCACCACCGGTTATCAATTTCATACCGACTTGCATGATTGACTTGCCGTTGCCGTTGCGCTTGGCACCGGGCACTGACGAAATGAGCCCATCCACCAGTTCCGGATGCTCTTCCGTAACACGCATGGCAATGGCTCCACCCATGGATTCACCGAGCACAAAAACCGGCACGCCCGGATGCATGGCACGAGCCATTTTCAGCCCGTCGCAAACATCATCAAGACATTTTTTGAAATCAACTTTGCGATCACCGGGCAATTGCTGAAATTCACCAAAGCCCCGCACATCCATGGAATAAACGGCATAACCGTCTTTGGCAATGCGCTCGCCGAGCTCTTTGTAATTTTCTTTATGCAAACCCAGACCATGAACACAAACCAGAACAGCCTTCAGTTTCACAGCCGGATCTACCCAGGAAATAACCGGTGTGACATCCATAATAGCCTGAGCTTTAGCATCAGCCGGCTTCTTCCCGGCAGCGTCCAGAGCTTCCAGAGGCGCGACATCATGCCGCTCCATCTGCATTAACTGAGCAATCCGCAAGCCTTCCAAACTATCGGCAGCCAAAACCGGCTGGCAAAGCAAACCCAAGCTCAAAGCTGCAAGTAATAAAAAGTTCCTGGAAATCATAGCTCTTCTCTGGACTACCCTTATTCAACCATCCTTGCCGGAAATTTAGGGCGCCTGAGCGCCGAAGTCTCTCCTGACAAGAATTCTGCCCCGGACTTTCTTATTTTGCCACAGTCGCCAAGGAGCGGGCAATGCCGCTAAGCTAAGCTTTGGTTATATAATCAGAATGAGTCTTTCCCGGAGAGCGCATGGCAACTGCAGAGCCGCTTGAGTCGGCAAAAGAAAGATTCGCTCAGGGTGACTTTCCCGAATGCCTGCGCCTTTTAACTTTTGCATTCATCAAAGACCATGACAACAGGGACTGCTATGTCCTGGCAGCCATGTGTTTGAGACAAATGAAAGCCGACGCCGAAGCCGAGCTTTTTGAAAGAGCCCTGGCTAATTTTGAAAATTATGCCGGATTCTTCGATCTAGGCTATCACTTCATCGATGTCGGACATGAGCGCCTGGCAATTCCCATGCTCGAAAGAGCATTTAAGCTCAGCCCCGGCAATACTGAAGTGGCTCTTGAGCTGGCAATTGCAAAATGCGGTCGTTTCCAGCCCTTTGAAGCCAGAAAAGTTTTGCTGGAATGCGAGTTCAGCGAAGGCTTCTGGCTGCGCTATCAATTCCACTGGTCCTCCCTGCTTTGCGGTATCACCGACGGTGCCGAGCAGTTTATCAAAGACTCAAGACGCCGGTTTCTCGCAGAAGCAGCCAGTCATGAAATTCGAGGCGCGCTCTATGCTCTCGATAAACTGGATGAGCTACGCTTACGCCTAACACTGCTGCCCGATCCAAAACCATTGATCATGCACTGGCATTTTCTGCAGTACGGAGCTGCCATTCTTGAATATTTCGATGATCGAGAAGGACAGGAAGGACTGCAAGTTGCAGGCGGACGCTGGGTTTATGTCGGGCTCAGCTACAAACAGATGGCTTCCACGCTCATAAAACTCAAACAATATCTCAAAGCCATAGAGCGCAGCCCGAGTCTGATTTTGAGCATGCCCGATCGTGATTCGACAATCATTGCTCATGCAGCTGCCCGACTATTCGGCTTGCCTTTGACTGTAATTCCGGATCCGGCAAATGTCGGCTGGGAAGAGTCTTTACTGATCGCCGCAAATAACTGGAATCTCGAAAACGCAGCTATTGAAAAAGTTCTAAAAGGACAGAGCGTTTTTGCATTCAACCTCAACTGGTTGCAACAGGGTCCCATAACCCCGGACATAGCCGGTCTCATGTCCCAGTATTGCAGCTTCCCCTGGTCCAAAGACCGCTTGCAAATCGATCCGGAAAGCAATGAACGCATTGTCCTGCCGGAAGACTTACGCGACCCCGAAGAAATCGCCGCTGAATTCAACGTTGAAAGCACGGAGCCGGACGAATACTTTCCTGAAATTCTGGACTTCTACAATCAAAACGCCCTTTATCTAAAAGGCGGCCGCCTCGGCGGCACCAAACGCTGGCGCTTCATCACCGACAGCCCCGTCCCCGGCAACTACTTCTGCTAAATCAAATAGAAAACAAAAGCGAAACGCCGCGGGGCGAGGAGCCCTGCGGCGTGAAGCGTATTATCGCGCGGAGCGAGCGACGAAGGAGCGAACGGAGCGCCTACTTAAGGACTCGTAAACGACCCCTCGCCAATCGGCGGATAGATTTCTTCTTCGCGCTCTTCTTCTTCCGGCAACGAGCTGTGTCCGGGGAATCCGGTACCGGCAGGAATCAAGCGTCCGATGATCACGTTTTCTTTCAGACCACGCAACCAGTCTTTCTTACCTTCAACAGCAGCTTCCGTGAGGATTCTTGTGGTTTCCTGGAATGAAGCAGCCGAGATGAACGATTCGGTGTTCAAGCTGGCTTTGGTGATACCGAGAAGAACATCATCGACTCTGGCCGGACGCAGTCCGAGGTTGAGTGCTTTGTCGTTTTCCTGGTCGGCGTTGTAACGCTCGAGCAGTTCACCCGGCAGAAGAATCGTATCACCCGGTTCATCGACTCTCACTTTTCTGGTCATCTGTCTGACGATAACTTCAATGTGTTTGTCGGCGATTTCCACACCTTGCGAGCGGTAAACGGACTGTACTTCATCAACCAGGTATTTCTGTACAGCTTCGATACCCATCAAGCGCACGATATCGTGCGGGTTGGGCGGTCCGTCTGTGAGAGCCTTACCTTTGTGGATGTCTTCTCCATCTTCAACAATGATGTTGAGTCCGGCCGGAATGATGATTTCCTCTTCAATACTTTCGCTGTAAACGATGTAGAGGCGAGTGTTATCTTCCTCGGTGACAATCTTTGCGCGCCCGGCTTTTTCGGCCAGAACTGCGTTTTCTTTCGGCTTACGGGCTTCAAGAAGTTCTTCAACTCTCGGAAGACCCTGAACGATGTCCCCGGTTTTTTGGCGTTCATAGATGAGTGTGGCAAGCAAGTCACCACGCTGTACCAGCGCACCGTCGTCGCACTGAAGCTGTGTGTTCTGTGCGATCAGGTACGGACGTCCACGGCGTACCGTGACTTCAGTTCCTTCGACTTTCACAACCTGACCGGAGTAGGCGCTTTCAGTCGACTTGGATACAGGATCGCCGGAGCGAATCAAATCGCCTTCCTTAACCTGAACCGTGCCTTTGACTTTCTGCAAGAACTGTTGTTCTTCGGTAATCAAAAGCAAGCGGCGTTCGTCGGTTTTCGACAACTGCACACGTGCGGCGCTCTTGGTCAGAACCTGCGTGGTTGCTACCGGAGCTCCGGCCGGGATAACTTCGCCGGGTTGAACTGAGAGCAATGTCACGTTCAGGTCGCTGTCGCGGCGCAGGAGAATATTTTCCTGAACTACGATATTGAGGTCTTCTTCGCTGATTTCAACTGTACCCTTGAGTTGGGCCAGTTGTCCCATGAGTTGCAGAACCAGGCTGGTTCTTGTGAGCTGTGCACCTTGCAGGTGACGAACTTTCTCACGGTCACGGAAAAGCAATTGAGTTACCGGGCGCAAGCCGATTTTCTCATCGGAGTTGCGGCTCTTGAACTTAACTTCACGGGGCTCGATGAAGTATTCTTGCACCGGACGCACAAGCACCATTGTCGTGCCGTCTTCTTTTTCCATGAGTGATACCACTCGGCGGTCTTCGAATTTGACATTCGGCAGTACTTCGGTACCTGGCTCGACCAGCTCGCCTTCGCGAACTTTCAAGTCTTCAATATTTTCAAGAGTGAACACTTCTGCCGGACGAATGATTACTTCGTGGACAATGTCGTTGTCGGCGACGATCTCAATCACACCATCCATGTGAGCAAATACGTCCTTAACAACTTCCTGTCCGGCTGTAACCATTTCACCGGTTTCAGACATCTTCAAGCTCGCATCTTTCGAGATGAAGTGTGTTTCTTCGGGAATGAAAAGGACTTTACCGGGCTTGGTGACAACGCGACGGTCATCGGTTTCCACACCGTCATATATGATTTCACCACCGCTGGTGACGCTGTTTATGCCGTCATCGACAAGTTCGGCAATGATTTTGCCGTTTTCTACGAATTCGTCATGAACAACTTTAATCGTATAGGTCTCTTTGTTCTTCGCAACTTTCCAGGAAGCACCCTGTTTGGTAGCTTCGAGTTTGGCGTTGTTGGCACCGACTGAAGCGATAACAACATTCACTTCCTTACCTTTAACAAGACGGGTTTGTGAATGCTTGCCGCGCTTAACGACTTCGGTTTCGAGATCCGCACCGAAGCGCACTTCACCGCCGTGTTCCGTGGTGATTGTGATTTCAGCAAGAACATCAAGAGCATTCACTTCCTGTCCGTCTTTCACAACAACGTGAGAACCGGACGGCAGGTTGTATACGTCGCCTTCCAGAACCCAGATAATACCGGCTCTGTTGGCTGTGCGTGAAATGTTGCCCTGACGGTCGCGTTTTTCGTCGGCCTGGAAGCCTGCAAAGCTGACACGACCGGAGATATTGGCGGTGATGTCTTTGCTGGCTCTTTCTGTAAGAGCTTTCTTGGCGCCCGGCGGATCGTATTCAGCAAGAACCTGACCGGCAACAACTTCCTGTCCGTTTTTGACATAAAGCAATGTACCGACAGGCACGTTGAATTTAGCTTCTTTTTTGCCGCTGTATACAATTTCGCCGTCGCGAGTGGTCTGGTCCACAACGTCTCCGTAATTTGTACGGAACTGACGTGATTGAATTTTGAAACTGACCGTGCCGACGCCGGGAGCTTTGACCTGTGTACGACCGGCTCCGCCTGCGACAGCACCACCGGTGTGGAATGTTCTCATAGTCAGCTGTGTACCCGGTTCACCGATTGACTGAGCGGCGATGATGCCGATCGCTTCGCCTGTGTCCACAAGACGGCTTGTGGTCAATGAGAAGCCGTAGCACTTCTGGCAAACGCCGTACTGGCTTTCGCACTGCAGAGGTGAGCGGACTTTGACTTTCTTGACGCCCGTGGCTGCAATTTTTGCCGCTGCCGGTCTGTCAATGATTTTCTTGGTGGTATGTACGATTTCACCGGTTGATTCATCAATGAAGTCTTCAGAAAGATTGCGTCCTCTCAGACGCTCTTCCAATTTAACTACGGCTTTTTCGCCTTCCATAATCGCAGCCATGAAGATGCCGCGCTTCGTGCCGCAATCGAGATCGCGCACGATTACATCTTGCGCAACGTCCACAAGACGGCGTGTCAAATATCCGGAGTCGGCTGTTTTCAGAGCTGTATCTACAAGACCTTTACGGGCTCCGTAAGAGGAGATGATGTACTCGGTAACGCTCAAGCCTTCGCGGAAGTTCGACTTAATCGGCAAGTCGATAATCTGACCTTGAGAGTCAGCCATCAAACCACGCATACCGACAAGCTGACGTACCTGAGAGATGTTACCTCTAGCGCCGGAGAACGCCATCATGTAAACGGGGTTCAATCTGTCGAAGTTGTCTACGACCTCTTTGGTCAGACGATCCGTGGTAGCAGACCAGGTATCGATAACTTTGTTGTAGCGTTCCACTTCCGTGATATCGCCGCGCTCGTAACGACGCATAGCTTCTTCGATTTCTTTTTCAGCGCTTGAAATAAGACCGCGCTTGGCTTCGGGCACTTCAAGGTCGTCGATTGAGACCGTGACACCGGCTCTAGTGGCGTACTTGAAGCCCAAATCTTTCAAAGAGTTTGCCAACTCGGAAGAAATTGATGTGCCGTATTTTTCGTAAATTTCTGAAAGCAGCGAACCAAGCCGTTTCTTATCGACTGTGGTGTTGATGAATTCAAAAGGTACCTTTTTGTCAACGCTTGCCATAGCTTCCTCAGTTGAGTGTTTTTCTAGTTCCGTTTCAAAATCTGTTTCAAGCGAGCTGCAATCATGTGTTATTGCAGCTCGCCGCTCATTCTTAGTTTGCCGAAGCGATCGCCGCGCGCACAACTTCGTTGAAGATTATGCGTCCGGGTGTGGTTTCGATCATGGTGCCGTTGACTTCACGCACTTTGATTTTGGCGTGCAGGTCAACAACTCCGGCTTCGAAGGCAGCGCGAGCATCAGCCATGCTGACAAATCGCATACCGGCTCCTCTGCAGACTTTCGGATCATCACTGCCGGCTTTCTCAATGGTCAGGTAATAAATACCCAGAACCATGTCTTGAGTCGGAGTGATAACCGGCTTGCCTGTAGCAGGAAGCAGGATATTGTTGGAAGCGAGCATGAGCATGCGAGCTTCAGCCTGTGCTTCCACCGAAAGAGGAACGTGAACAGCCATCTGGTCACCGTCGAAGTCGGCGTTGAATGCCGTACAAACTAGCGGGTGTAGCTGGATGGCGCGACCTTCGACAAGCACCGGTTCAAAAGCTTGAATACCGAGTCTGTGCAGCGTCGGAGCGCGGTTGAGCAGTACCGGGTGACCCTGAATTACTTCTTCCAGAATTTCCCAGACAATTGCCGAGCCGCGTTCAATTTGCTTCTTGGCTGACTTGATGTTTTGCACAATCTGTCTTTCAATCAGCTTATTGATTACAAACGGCTTGAAAAGCTCAAGAGCCATTTCACGAGGCAATCCGCACTGATGCAACTTCAATGTAGGACCGACAACGATAACGGAACGACCGGAGTAGTCGACACGTTTTCCGAGCAAGTTCTGACGGAAACGACCTTGCTTACCTTCAATGATGTTGGAAAGTGATTTCAGAGGACGGTTGTTAGGACCAACAACCGTTCTGCCGCGACGGCCGTTGTCGATAAGAGCATCTACAGCTTCCTGCAACATGCGCTTTTCGTTACGCACAATGATCTCCGGAGCGCCCATGTCAAGCAATCTGGCCAGACGGTTGTTGCGGTTGATTACCCTTCTATATAGATCGTTCAAGTCGGAAGTGGCAAATCTGCCGCCATCGAGCTGGACCATCGGACGAAGATCGGGCGGAGTAACCGGCAGAACTTCAAGCACAACCCAGGTCGGGTCGGTGTTGGAGTTAATTAGAGCTTCAACCAGACGCAAGCGCTTGATGATTTTGGCGCGCTTCTGTTGTGAACCGGGATTTTCAGCCAGTTCTTTGCGGAGCTTCTGTGAAAGATCTTTCAATCCGGGAAGCTCTTTCAGTTTTGTGCGATCTTCAAACTTCATTTCTTCCAGTTTGCTGTCGCTGTTGCCGGACTTATCGCCGTAGTCGGGTCTGGCCAGTTCATGCAAAAGCTGTTTAATTGCTTCTGCGCCGATGCCGACGTCGAACTGCATGTTGGGGTCTTCCAACAATTTTTCGTAGTCTTCTTCGGAAAGCAGTTGATACTTTTGCAGGTCGGGGCAATTGCCCGGATCGATAACGATATAAGCGTTGAAATAAACAACCTGTTCGAGATCGCGCAGCGGCAGATCAAGAAGCAAACCAATATAACTTGGGATTCCTTTGAGGAACCAGATATGAGTTACAGGTGTTGCCAGCCTGATATGACCCATGCGGTGACGACGAACTTTGCTGTCGGTGACTTCCACGCCGCAACGTTCGCAAGTGATACCACGATGTCTGACACGTTTGTACTTGCCGCAATAGCACTCCCAATCTTTGGAAGGTCCAAAAATGCGCTCACAGAACAAGCCGTCTTTTTCGGGCTTCAGTGTGCGGTAATTGATGGTTTCTGGCTTGGTTACTTCACCGTGCGACCAACTGAGAATGCGATCTGGTGATGCAATCCCTATCTTGATGTAGTCGAAACGGTCGATACTGGTTGGCATAATCCCGGAAAGACCTCCAAATGGGTTAGCTGTACAGGCGAACTGATCGCCACTTACGGACAGCAGGCGGAGCTAGTCCGCCTGCAAAAAGTACTTCTTAGATGTCCATTCCTGGCTCATCATCAATAGCAGCATCGTCGATGAAAACATCTTCTGTTTCAGCTTCTGCAGTATCGGCGGCAACTGTTTCCGTAGCGGTATCAGATTCGCCGTCTTCTTCATGCATATCATCGCGCTCGCTTAAAGCAACTGCAGCAGAAATTCCGCCACCGGCACCGGTAAGCTCGCCGATTGCTGTTTCCAGACCGATGTCGAAGCCGCTGACTCTCTTGAGTCCACGTTGCTTCGGCTCTTCAACTTCAGCCATGAGGTCGACTTCAAGTTCGCCACCTTCTTTGGTGCGCTTCGCTACGGAAACATCAAGTCCGATCGACTGAAGTTCACGAACAAGCACTTTGAAGGATTCGGGAATACCGGGCTTCTTCAAGTTCTCGCCTTTGACTATTGCTTCATAAGCTTTGGAGCGACCGTTCACGTCATCCGACTTGATCGTCAACATTTCCTGCAAGGAGTAGGCAGCCCCGAAGGCTTCCAGCGCCCAGCATTCCATTTCTCCCAGACGCTGTCCACCGAACTGCGCTTTACCACCGAGCGGTTGCTGTGTGACCAAGCTGTACGGTCCTGTAGAACGTGCGTGAATTTTGTCGTCAACAAGGTGAACCAGCTTCATCATGTAGATTTTGCCGACTGTGACCGGGTTGTCGAAGTTATCACCGGAGCGACCATCTGAAAGAATGATCTTGCCTCCGTCGCCTACCCATTCCCAACCGGAGCTTTTCTTTCCGGCTTGAATTTCGCGGTGTATCGTATGCGAGGAAGCTTCCGATTCGAACATTTCATCGAAAGGCGGCACTTCATAGCGCTGACCTGTAAGGTAAGCAGCCAATCCGAGCAATGTTTCATAGGTCTGTCCGACGTTCATACGGCTCGGCACACCAAGCGGGTTAAGCACGATGTCGACTGCCGTACCATCCGGCAAGAAAGGCATATCTTCGACAGGAAGAATCTTGGCGACGATACCTTTATTTCCGTGACGTCCTGCTACTTTATCGCCGACCGAGATCTTGCGTTTTTGAGCGATATAAACACGCACAACCTTGTTGGCGACAGGCGGCAGTTCATCACCTTTTTCACGATCGAATACTTTGACGTCGACTACGCGGCCGCCTTCTCCGTGCGGAACGCGCAGAGAGTTGTCGCGCACATCGCGTGCTTTTTCACCGAATATGGCGCGAAGAAGTTTCTCTTCGGGCGGATGTTCGGATTCACCTTTAGGCGTGATTTTACCGACCAGAATGTCATCTGGATAAACGCGTGAACCGATGCGCACGATACCGCTCTCGTCAAGATGACGCAGCGATTCTTCAGATACGTTCGGAACTTCACGTGTAATTTCTTCCGGACCAAGCTTGGTGGAACGAGCATCAATTTCCAGTTTTTCAATATGGATTGATGTCATCACATCGTCATAAACAAGGCGCTGGCTTATAAGGATAGCGTCTTCAAAGTTGTAACCTTCCCAGGGCATGAAAGCCACGAGCAGGTTTCTGCCTACAGCCAGCTCACCTTGATTGGTAGCAGCACCGTCGGCGATGATTTGACCGGGTTTGACATCTTCTCCAGGTCTGACAATCGGACGCTGGTTCAAGCAAGTATCCTGGTTGGAACGCTGGAATTTAGACAGTCTGTATTTAACAAGACGGTCTTTAGTGCGCACGCGAATTTCGGTGGCACTGATATATTCCACTTTTCCTTCCACGTCGGAAAGCACAACCATACCGGAGTCGCGAGCAGCATGCTTTTCGATACCGGTAGTCACAAGCGCACGCTCGGTCTGAACCAGGGGTACAGCCTGACGTTGCATGTTTGAACCCATGAGCGCGCGGTTGGCGTCGTCATGTTCTATAAAAGGAATGAGTGCAGTTCCGACAGAAATAATCTGAATCGGGCTGACGCCGACATAGTCGACTTGCTCAGGACCTGTAGTCATGAAGTCGGCTTTGTAGCGAACCGGAATAAGCTCGGTCAGGAAGTTACCCTTTTCATCTACGGAAACATCGCCGGGAGCAACACGGTAGCGATCTTCTTCATCTGCAGTCAGGTAAACAACTTCTTCGGAAAGTTTGCTGTTTACGACTTTGCGATAAGGAGTTTCAATGAAACCGTATTCATTGACGCGGGCATGTGTAGCCAGCGAGCCGATCAGACCGGCGTTGGGACCTTCAGGAGTTTCTACCGGGCATATACGTCCGTAGTGCGAAGGGTGAATATCACGGACCGCAAATCCGGCGCGTTCCCTTGACAAGCCGCCAGGACCCAGAGCTGAGATCCTACGTTTATGTGTCAGTTCTGCCAGTGGATTGGTTTGATCCATAAACTGAGACAACTGAGAAGAACCAAAGAATTCTCTGATCGCAGCAACCAGCGGTTTGGTGTTGAGCAAATTCGCCGGAGTCAATGAATCTGCATCTTGCAAAGTCATTCTTTCTTTGACGATTCTTTCCAGACGTGAAAGACCGATGCGGAACTGGTTTTGCAGCAGTTCGCCCACCGAACGAATACGGCGGTTGCCGAGGTGGTCGATATCATCAACCTGTCCTTCGTCATAGTGCAGTGCAATCAAATAATCGACGGCAGCCACGATGTCTTCGCGACCCAAAGTACGTTGAGCTTCAGGAACTGAAAGCGCCAACTTCTTATTCAATTTATAGCGACCAACTTTACCGAGGTCGTATCTCTTGTCATCAAAAAAGCGGCTTTCAAGAATACTCTGACCACCTGCCACAGACGGCGGGTCTCCCGGACGGAGTTTTCTATATACCTCTATAAGGGCCTCTTCGCGAGTTTTTGTGGTGTCCTTATCAAGAGTCTTCTTCAAGAAGTCTCTGTGACGGAACAATGTTTCCATTTCAACTTCGCTGTAGCCAAGAGCACGGATAAGAGTGCTGGCCAGAAGCTTTCTGTTTTTGTCGATTTTGACGTAAATGACGTCATTGACATCCGTTTCAAACTTGAGCCAGGCGCCGCGGTTCGGAATGAGGGTGGCGCTGAATGTACGTTTGCCGTTGGTGTCGACTTCACGCTTGTAGTAGATACCGGGGCTGCGGACGATCTGCGAAACGATAACGCGCTCGGCACCATTAATAATGAATGTACCGCGATCGGTCATGATCGGAATATCGCCGACGTAAATTTCTTGTTCTTTGATTTCGCCTATTTCGCGGTTAACAAGACGCATCTGGATACGCAGCTTTTTCGTAAAGCTTGCATCCATAGCACGAGCTTCTTCCGGAGTTTTCGGCTTGTTGGGCTCG
This sequence comes from Candidatus Obscuribacterales bacterium, assembly GCA_019748395.1. Lineage (GTDB taxonomy): Bacteria > Cyanobacteriota > Vampirovibrionia > Obscuribacterales > Obscuribacteraceae > JAIEPM01. The sequence continues at coordinate 4,568 of JAIEPM010000419.1, read as the reverse complement.
GTGTGATCTTCGAAGGTATAGCTTGGCAGGAAATGCAATTCCAGCCTGCCTGTGTAGTCCTTAATAGGACTGAACGCCCGGAGTTCTTCCCCGAGCCCTTCGATTTTGAACCATTTGAATGATGCCTTCTGAATCTCCGCGAGATCGGGAAGGTTCGCAAAGCGGGAACCACCAACGCCGAAAGTACTGACGCGGTCAGGAACTTGTAGAGCCATTGACTACCTCGAAAATATGCTTCTTGCCAGCAAGGGAGCGCATTCTATATTTATAAAGAATGAGGGACTATCGTATCACTTCAGAATATTGACAATAATCAAATCTTCAGGTATTGAAGGCATTTCCACCCCCATTGAGCATGAAATGTTAATAATCATCATGCAAGCGGGCATCCTGCCTGCGTTCCATTTTCCTTAAATCCCGCTCAGAACGCTTTTACCAACTTAACGTATTGACTTGTTGAAGCAGAAATAGTTGTAGGGAAAGATCTTGTCAAGAGAAAATGCTGCCGTCCTGTGTCAGTATCTTTTTTCGGAGAGCAAAGATATCCAAGTAAAGCAGTTCTATATTGAGGCATAATTAGAAGTGTCTGGGGATGGAGCACCGCTGGTGTGGTGCACGGTCTTCAAAACCGCTGTGGGGCAGGTAAGAGCTGTCCCGGGTAGGTTCGATTCCTACGCGTCCCCGCCAAATTCCTGTAAATCTAACGACCGAACTATTCGCCACCAAAACCGCGGAATTTTTCTCGCTCAGCTTTTGGTACTGCCCCACGCAATTGACTTGCTTCCTTAATTGGCGAACCGCAGTCCAGACATTTTGGATAAACCCCCTTCCAGGGAGTACCCCAGGGGAAATTGTGCCCGTAAACGGCGCAGCGATCTTCTTTCATGCGCTGTGCGGAGGGCGCGAAGAATCCAGAAAGGCTGGTTGAAATCGCCATTTTCAAACGCTCAAAGAGCAGCTTAATCTTGACTTCTCCGGTTTCTGTTTTATTTTGAGCAGACTTCATGCTTTGCAGAGTCATACGCCCGTTCACCGGGCTTTGCTGCTCGTTGTCCTGATGAGAAAATGCTTTGATTCTCTGGTGAGTCAAGCGACCCAGCTCTTCTCTTTCCCACTCCGTAACCATACGGAACACCTCGAAGTCCTGACACGGCCATTATTCCCCATGTCAGGTAGTGATAATCGTCGCAATATCAGAAACTTTCTGCCAATTCTCCTTTACAAAGCTCCTAACGGATTTATAATGATCTTGACTCGGTATGCCGAAAGGCCTAGAAAGCTGGCAGCTCTTGGACACTCCTTCAGTTCCGCAAACCCAACAAATTCCTCAGCAATGGCTTGATCAGTTCGCTCAATATTTGGAGTTTGAGAGGAATTACTCCGCCAACACCATCAGAGCGTACGTTAACGATCTCAAACAGCTAATTGAGATTCCCGGACCACCAAGCACTGAGGGAATTAAAACCCCAGGAACCTTGGAGGCCGAGAAGCTCAAGGATTACATTCAATCGATTCAAGACCGCTACAGTCGTCAAACGGTTGTGCGTAAAGTCTCGGCAATTCGCAGCTTCTGTCGCTATTTGCGCCGCGAGCAGCTTATTGAAGAAGATCCATCCAAGCTGGTTCGTGGACCTAAACTATCTCGCCGCTTGCCATCCTGTCTTGATCGCGAAGAAATTCAAAAACTTTTCGACGCAACTCAAATTCCACAGGGTGACGAAACAGCTGATTCACTCAGCCGTATGCGTGATCGGGCAATTCTTGAAACACTGTATGCATCAGGTATGCGTGTTAGTGAATTAAGCGCAGCTCGACTTGGCGATCTCAATCTCGAAGGCATGGAAATGCGTGTTATTGGCAAGGGCTCGCGAGAACGCGTAGTTCTTCTCAATCAAGGCGCAGCCGACTGCTTGAGACGTTACATAGACGCAAGAGCGATTGCCGAAAAAAGCGGCAGCTCGCCTGAAATTACAATGCCTGCTGCTGATGAACCGCTTTTTGTAAGCAGACAAGCAACACCCTTATCAACACGTTCAGTGCACCGCATTGTTCTGAAATATGCAAGACTTGCCGGACTGACCAAGTTGATAACGCCACATACACTCAGACACAGCTTCGCCACACATTTGCTCGAAGGCGGAGCCGACCTGAGAGTTGTGCAAGATTTGCTCGGTCACTCGAGCATCAGCACAACCCAGATCTACACACACGTAAGCCTGGAAAGACTTCGCAGAATATACCTTTCCAGCCACCCGCGTGCTTAGATAAGAACAAGTCAATCAAAAGGACTTATGCTTGAAATCCTGATTGCCGCGCTATGCCGCGGCAATCGGCTTTTTGGGGCTTTTCTCGAGCGCAGCAGCCGGTGCAGCGAAAGCATATAATATACTGCAGCCGCATACTGTGAGTAAGCGCTCGTGGCCAGAAGAACAAAAACTCAAAGTTCAAAAAAAGCAGCAAAACGACCAAGCCCATTTTGGCAGTTCGTGCGCGGACTGATGCTTGTGCTTTTCCTTCTCGGCATGCTTGGCGGCGGCTATGCAGCAGCAATGCTCTGGCAGCAGTTGAAAGATCTGCCTGACATCGCAATGCTTGAACGTTACGAACCCATTGAAGCTATTCAAATTTATGATCGCAACGACCGCCTGGTTTGCACGGTCGAAGGCGATGAAGACAGACGCGTCGTGGCGCTCAGCCAGATTGCACCGCAAATGCAACAAGCGATTCTGGCCGCCGAAGACCACCACTTTTATGAACATCACGGTGTCAACCCGATAAGCTTCGTGCGCGCCTTTTTAGTAAACATGCAAGCCGGTCACGTAGTTGAAGGCGGCTCTACTATTACCATGCAGCTCGTCAAGAATCTGTTTTTTGAAGAAGCCGGCCGGACCATGGGCAGAAAAGTCAAAGAAGTATTCATCTCGTCTGAAATCGAAAGTCGTTATTCCAAAGACAAAATTTTGGAAATGTATTTGAACCAGGTTTATTTCGGAAATGGTGCTTATGGCATAGAACGAGCTGCATCCCGCTATTTCGATCGCTCGGCCGCCTCGCTTGATCTTGCCCAGTCGGCTTTTCTGGCAGGACTTGTCAAAGCTCCCTCCGAATACGCAGAGCAAGCAAATCGCAAAGTTGCTTTGAGTCGGCAGCACGAAATCATCGATAAAATGGTGGAATACGGCTACATAACCCAAGCACAGGCAGAAGCCGCTAAAAAAGAAGAACTGCAATTTAAGAAGGGCGTTAACCCACTTCAAAAATTTCCGTACTATGTAAGTTATGTTCTTGATCAGTTGCGAGGTCGCTTCAGTCAATCTGAAATGCGCAAACAGGGCTTGCGGGTATTCACCAATCTCGACCCGCAAGTGCAAGAACTGGCCGAAAAAACGCTGAACGCCGGAATAGAAAAAGCACCAAAAGGCGTGAGTCAGGGAGCGCTTGTTTGCGTGCAAGTTCGAGATTGTGCCGTTCTTGCCATTGTCGGCGGCGTCGGCAATTACTGGAAAAATCAGTGGAATCGAGCGACCAATCCACACACAGCCGGTTCATCATTCAAGCCTTTTGTTTATTTGACTGCATTTCAAAAACGAACATTCAGCCCGGACAGCTTAATTGACGATTCGCCGATTTCAATCAAGCAGGGCTGGGGATTGCCAATCTGGCAACCAAAAAACTTCGACCACAAATACATGGGCAAAATTACACTGCGTAAAGCCCTTACGAACTCGCGCAACGTACCTTCGGTTCGCATTGCGCAGGCAGTCGGCATCGACAGCATAATTGAAACAGCCAGGCTTGCGGGAATCACTTCCAAACTTGATCCGAACCTTTCGCTGGCACTTGGAAGCTCTGCCGTTTCGCCGCTTGAGCTAGCCGGTGCCTACACAACTTTTGCGCGGGGCGGCATCGCCATTCATCCGCAAGTCATTAGAAGAATTGAAAACACGCGCGGTCAAACAATTGAAACTTTCGAATCTCGTTATGACAAAGCTTTCGATTCAGATGCAGTCGCGCAGCTTGTAAGCATCCTGCAGGATGTGGTTAAGTTTGGAACAGGAACACAAGCCAAGCTTGCGGACAGGCCGGTTGCCGGAAAAACCGGTACGGCAGACGCAGGAAAAGATATCTGGTTTGCAGGATTCACACCGGATACGGTGACGGTTGTCTGGGGCGGAAATGATGAAAACCTGCCGATTCCCGGACACAACGTCACAGGCGGAACAGTCATGGCCAAAATCTGGCGCCTCTTCATGGAAGCTTATTATCAATCACATCCAAGTCCGGCAGGCGCTTTCATGGAAGCGTCCAGAAACCGCATCGACGTAAATCAAAATCAAAGCGAAGGCAGTCCTTCAGCAGACCCGAACAATCCCAATATGCCCAAGCTCGTGCCTATCGATCCCTCAGCCGAGCAAGGCACTGCCGATCCAAATAATATTCCGGCAACGGAGCAAACAAATATGCCCGAAGCGGCCCCGGAACCGGGAATGCCGCCCCTTGCACCGAATTTAGCAGCACCACAACAGCCCGCAGCGAACCCGGCTCCGGCTCAGCCTCAATAAGCCGGG
>JAIEPM010000350.1 GCA_019748395.1 Candidatus Obscuribacterales bacterium | reverse complement strand
GCAGATTTTGCTATGTCTTCAGCGGCTTTCTTAATCTCTTCAAGGCGAGCCTTCGAGTCCTTAGAAGTTGAAGCTTTGGTCATCTCAGCCGCAAAAGGGATGTTCAAGCCTGCGTCCATATGGGCTTGCAATTCCAGGGTTGTGCTCTGATTGTCTTTTCCTTTCGTGACAATCCAGGCGCCATGCGATTCTTTGAATTTGCTTGAACTCAGCATTTTGAAATCGATGCGTTCGAATTCCTGCTCTGTTTCCTGCCAAACACATTCGACTTTGCCGTAGACCGGCACATTGTGGAGCTCTTCTTTCACAACCGCAACTTTGCCGTCGTAAGATTGCAGATGTCTGTGTTTTTCAGCATTGCTTCTTTGCTTGCGAATCGCCTCGAAAATGTGCTCTGGTGAGGCTTTAATCACAATCTTTTCGCTGACCATATCTTTCTCCTCTGGCTATTTTTTTTCGGGCGCGAATCCGCAGACGTCAAGAAGCGTTGAATGTAATACTTTGACGGCTCTTAAGTATAATTGCCTTTGCGTTTTGCAAAAAGTCTTGGTCTGAGACTCAGGGGTATTAATGCGGCTTGACTTCCTTCTAAAAGATCTGCCGGTAGAGCCGGTTGGAAATCCTGCCTGGGCGCAAATGGAAATCAGCGGCATCAGCTGTGATCCGAATCTTTGTAAAAGTGGCTATCTTTATCTGGCTGCTGAAAGCGAAACAGTCGACAGCACTAGATTCGGGCTGCGGCTGGACGGGCGCGACTATATAAAGCAGGCACTCGCAAACGGAGCCCTTGCAGTTTTGACGAGTCCTGAGCAAACATTGCCTCCTGAGCAAAGCAATTCTGCCGTATTGTTGAAGATTGCCGAGCCTCTCAGACTTTTAGGGACGCTCTGTGCTCGTTTGCACGCAGAGCCACGACCTGAGCACCTTGCTCTTGTCACGGGAACCAACGGTAAAACATCAACTGTGAATTTTTGCCGTATGCTCTGGACTGCTGATGGCAAGCCTTCCTGCTCCATCGGAAATCTTGGTGGAGTTTGTAGTGACGGCAGCCTGGTTTGGGATAGAGACCCGACTCTCTCCGTTCCTGAAACAGTGACTTTGCACAAAATTTTGCAGGATATTGCAGGGCGAGGTTTCGAGCATGTCGCCATGGAAGCCACAAGTCATGCTCTTTTCGATTATCGATTGCATGGACTTAACGCCACGATTGGCGCGTTCAGCAATCTGACGCGTGACCATCTGGATTTCCATGGAACCATGGAAGAGTATTTTCGCGTTAAGATGACGCTCTTCAATGACGTCTTGGCCCCCGGTAGTTTCGCCGTGCTAAACGCAGATAGTCCCTGGTTTGAAAAAGCCGAAGCGATTTGTAGAGATCGCAAGCATCAGGTGATTGCTTTTGGCAGAGCCGGAAAAGAAATTCGCTTGCTGAATGTTAAAACCGATGGCGATGGACAAAATCTCAAGCTTGAAATTTTCGGAAAAGTCTATGAAACTCGTTTGAATTTACTTGGATATTTCCAGGTCTTAAACGTACTTTGCAGTCTTGGTATTGTTTCTGCTTCGGGATTGGACGCAGAGAAGGCCGTCAAATATGTAGAAACACTTTCAGAGGTGGAAGGCCGGTTGAATCTGGTATCAAGAGCGCCGTCAGGCGGCAAGATCATTGTTGATTTTGCTCACACTCCCGATGGCATCAGGGCTGCGCTGGAAGCCTGCCGCAGTTTCACCGAAGGCAAGCTATTCATCGTTTTTGCTTGCGATGGTGAGCGAGACCCCGGCGGCAGGGCGGAGATGGGTGAAATTGCCTCGTCGATGGCTGATCAGGTTATAGTAAGCACCGGTCACTGGCGAGCTGAAGATCCTGCTCAAATTCGCAAAGCTGTCCTGGCTGGCGTCCCGTCGGCTCTGGAAATAGCTGACCGAGAAAAAGCAATCGAGCATGGAATTAGAGCTCTGGACAAAGATGACACGCTTTTAATTGCCGGGTTCGGTCACGAAAAATTTCTGACTCAGGGCAACGTTACACGTCCATATTCAGACACTGATACGGTACTCAGGATAGTCGCGAAACTCGCGAAAGCGATTATTTAGTGCCTGTGACGCGGCGGTCTGGGCGGCGGGTAGTGACGGTCGCCGCTTGAGCAATGGCGATTACTGCTTGAGCTGTTCCATCTATATGAATTGTGATTGCTCCAGCCGCTGTTCCATTGATTATTGTGATGATTTCGGTATTCGTAATTGTTGTATTGGTGCCTGCCGCCAATCAAACCACCGAAAATTTGACCTAGAATATTGCCGCCGCCGTGATGATGTTGTTGTCTGTAATCATAATGACGGTAGTTGTTATCGTTGCAATGTCGTCCGTATTGCTGCTGGCCGTAATTGTAGTTGTGGTTGTAGTTGTTGCGGTAGCCATAGCCGTTGCTGTAGCCATAGTCATAGTTGTTGTAGCCATAGCCGTTGTTGTAGCCGTAACCGCTGTTGTAGCCACAATCATTACCGTAACCGCTGAAACCTCCGAAGGCTTGAGCTATGAAAGCTTGCGGACCGTAGCCCATTGAGCGTCCGTAATAAGGCCGGCAACCGTAGCCATCATAGCCGCGGTTGGCAACTCCTGAAATAACTCCGCCTAAGACTGATCCGAGGAAGCTTGCGACTACCTCACCGGTGTTTGATCTTTCTCTGTGGCACTGACGATAATTGCTGCGCTCATAACATTCATTGTATGCATTTGACGGCTGGCAGTCGTAGTCCCTGCTTCTGTGAGGCTCGCAGTAATCATTACGCTGTGAATGCCTGTATTGGTCCATGAGTCAGCCCGCCTCCAACGCCGGAAGAAATTCGCCAGTCTGGAACTGTGAACTTATTGAAATCTCAAAAGTCCCTTGGGTCAAGGCGCCGATTCGCCCTTCCAGGCTGTGTTTTTACACATTCTAGAAAGGCTGGATTACTAGAGCGTTACTGAAATCGACAAGAGGGTGGAAAATACGCTAATTATCCAGCTTTTCAGCCGTTCAGCCGATCCCGCTCCTGTAGAAGCTGCGCGGCTATGCTGATTGCGATTTCCTGAGGGTGATTGCTGCCGAGTGAAAGGCCAATGGGGCAGTAAAAGGCTTTTGTCATCTCTTCGGACATACCTGCTTCCAGGATGTCTTTGCGTAAGCGAATCGCTTTGGCTTCGCTGCCTATAACGCCGAGGTAGGGAAACTTTCTGCTTTTCAAAATTTCTAAGAGTATTGGTTTGTCCGTGCTGTGTCCCATGGTCATTAGCAGCACAAAAGTATTGTCGGGAATTTTGCTCACATAAGAAGGCATATCTTCTAATTGGACTTTTGTCAACGCCGCAGTCTTAGGCATTTTTTCCAGCCATTCAGATCGAGGATCTACGCAGGTGATTTTACAATCCAGCTTCAGCAAAAGCAAAACCAGAGCATTAGCGACGTGCCCCGCTCCAAAGACCAGTATCTGCCAGCTTGTGCAATTGTGTTTCTCAAAATAAAGCTTGACCAGACCGCCGCAGGTCATGCCGATGTCCTTTTCCAGGCTCCAGTTGACGAACTTTGTTTTCCTGGTGGGGTCATCCGAGCGCAGCATTTCCTGCGACTCTTCAATGGCTCGTTTTTCGACTTTGCCGCCGCCGACAGTGCCGTGTTGAAGTCCTTCTGCTGTAACAAGCATCTTCGTGCCGACGTCATTTGGAACGCTGCCGCTGGTATCAACCACGGTGACAGCCACAAATGGTGTTTTTGAAGAGAGAAGCTCGTTGACTTTCTCGTAGTAGTCCATTTTAGTTCTTGCTCAGCACTGCGCGTTCTTTGTTGCTGTGGCTGAATTCTGCCAGGCGCATAACAATTTCTTCGTTGCTGGCCGGCAATTCTAATTTGGGAATCTTGCCGCCGCTTGCAGCTCTCATTGCGTATTTGACTGCGCACCACACCGACAGTCCCAGGCAGAGTGGCGGCTCTCCCACGGCTTTCGTTCCCGCCACATTCACTTTATTTTCTCTGTCGATCCAATCGATATTGAATACTTTGGGAGTGTCCTGTATGTTCGGGATTTTGTATGTTGTCGGGGAGTGGCTCATTAAAGTTCCGTCTTTTGCATAACTCAAAAATTCGCTTGTGACCCAGCCCATGCCCTGTACAAAGGCTCCGCTCAACTGACCGCGAGCAATACCCGGGTTTATTGGATTGCCTATGTCCATCAGTATATCTACGCGGTCTACTTGAATTTCGCCGGTGAGTTTGTCGATAGTCAGCTCGGTGACTGCTGCACCCTGTGTGTAATAAAGAAATGGATGCCCGGCCGCGGTTTTTTCTTCGCCTGCTTCCCAGGTCCAGTCCAGCCCTGCCGTAGCGTAAAAGCCTCTTTCGCCCAGGCTGACCCGGTTCAAGTAGGCTTGTTTGACCAGCTCCTTGAATGTCAATTTTGTTGCCGGTCTGCGGCGGTCGTAAATAAAGCCATTTTCAAAAACGATACTTGAAGGTGAGGCTTGAATTTCAAGCTCTTTGCTTTGAATTATCCTGGCGGCCAGCTCAGTCAGAGCTGCTTTGATTTTCAGGCAAGCATCAAGGGCTGCCGAGCCGTTCAGGTCTGTGGCGCTGGAAGCTGCCGTGGCGGAGGTATTGTTGTTTTTCTCTGTGGAGGTCGGCATGACGATGACCTGCTCGTGGTCTATGTCGAAAGCTCCTGCTACAAGCTGCTTGATATTGGTATTGACACCCTGTCCCATTTCCGTGGCACCGGTGGAAACCTGTATGCTGCCGTCGAGGTAGATGTTAACCAGTGCATTGGCCTGATTGAGAAACTTTGTGTTAAATGAAATGCCGAATTTGACTGCAGATACGGCAATGCCTTTCAGCTGCCAGCTTGATTTACTGTTGAATTCATCTACAGCTTGTTTGCGTTTCTTGTACTGCGAATTCTTTTCGAGTTCTTCAAAGATAAGCGGCAAGCTGTTGTCGAATACAATTTCGCCGTAAGGAGTTACGTTTCTGTCCTTTTCGCCGTAAAGATTGACTTTGCGAACTTCAAGCGGATCTAGGGCAAGATAAGCTGCGATTTCTTCCATTATGTTCTCAATCGTAGCTATGCCTTGCGGTCCCCCGAAACCACGAAATGCCGTGTTCGGAGGCAGATTGGTTTTGCAAATCGTTCCTCGTATATCTGCATTTTCGAGATAGTAGGCATTGTCCACATGGCAGAGAGCCCTTGCCATTACGGCTGTGGATAAATCGAAAAATGCGCCGCCGTCCGAAAAGAAATCGGCTTTCAGTGCCGTGATTCTGCCGCTTTTGTCAAATGCGACTTTGTACTTGTTCTTAAAAGGATGTCTTTTGCCGGTGACTTGCATGTCCTGATCTTTATTGAAAACAATGCGCGCCGGTCTCTTCGTTTTTTGAGCTACAAGTGCTGCCATAGCCGCCGGATGCGTCGCCTGGCTTTCTTTGCCGCCGAAGCCGCCGCCCATGCGCTTGGTGATACAAACCACCTGATTCATTTGCAGTCCAAGAAGATGTGCGATTACTTCCTGTACTTCCGTCGGGTGCTGTGTCGATGAGTGTACTTCAAGCTGGCCGTTTTCTTTTGGATAAACTATGGCCGCTTGCGATTCCAGATAAAACTGCTCCTGTCCGTGAATTACGAACTCGTCTTCGATTATGTGTTCTGCTTTTTTAAAAGCAGCTTCAACATCGCCTCGTTTGATGCGTCGAGTCGGACCAAGATAGAGTTCTTTTTCTTTTGCTCTGTCGATTGTCAGAACGGCTTCGAGCTCTTCGTAGTCTATTTTAATCGCGTTTTTGGCTTTCTTAATGGCTTTCAAATTTTCGGCTGCAATTACAACAATAGGATGACCCATGAATTCAATCAGGTCTTCCACCAGAAGCAATTCGTCTTTGACTATCGGACCGAAGCGGTTGTCGCTGTTCAGGTCCTTATATGTATAAAGCGAATGAACTCCTTTGACTTTTGAGGCGTCGCTAAGATCCAGCGATTTTATGCGGGCGTGCGAGGTCGGCGCGTAATAGAAGTCGACAATTAGTTCGCTGCGCGCGGGCGGAAAGTCATCTATGTAAATGGACTCACCGGAAACGTGAGCTTTCGCTGAGTCATGCGGGATGTCTTTTCCTACTGAGGACATGCTGCAAGCCTCCCTTCGCTCAGGTCAAAATAGAGTTTCATCATGAGATTTCGTGCCAGTTGATTGCGGAATGCTTTTGAGCCGCGGACGTCGTCAATTGGGCTGATTTCGCTGACTGCGATTTCGGCTGCTGCTTCAATGTTTGAGACTGTTAATTCTTTGCCGGTCAAAAATTCTTCGGTTTTCGGCAATCTCAAAATTGTGGCGGCGACGCCCCCGTATGCTATTGCGATATTCTCGATCTGATTGCCTTTCATGCTCAAACGAAACGCGGCGGTATTTGTTGAGATGTCGAGATGCTTGCGGCGCGAGACTTTATAGAGTTTGATCAGCTCGTCTTTCTTTGGCATGGGAATTACAATAGAAGTGATCAATTCGTCTTTTTGCAGATCGAATTTTTTGTAGCCTTTATAAAATTCATTGATTCGCACCTGTCTTGTGCCTTTGCTGCTGCGCAATTCTAGAAGCGCATCCATGATAAAAAGAAATGGTGGTGTGTCGGCAATCGGTGAGGCGTTGGCAATGTTGCCTGCCAGCGTGCCCGCGTTGCGAATTTGTGGTGAACCGAAAACCCAGAGAATGTTGTGGAATTCAGGTACGCGTTCTTTGAAAAATTCTTCGAGTTGCGACAGTGTTACGCGCGCGCCGACGTTGACAATTCCGTTTGTAGACTTGATGCCGTCGAGTCCTTCGACATTGCAGAGACTCATTATGCTGGACGGTTCGTAAGAACGCTTGTTCATGATTACGGAGAGATCGGTTCCACCGGAAACTACTATGGCGTCCGGGTTGGCGGCTTTGAATTTGAGCGCATCTTCAAGATTTGCCGGAATGAAGACTGTTTGTTCTTCTGATTTTATCTGGACTGATTCCTTGCCCGCCTGCTCGAAGCAGCGCAGCATTTCGCCTGCAGGATAGAGCTTTGCTAGAGGAATGATTGCTTCGGGATCCACATTCATGCCTGCTTTGATTATCGGCTCATATCCGGTGCAGCGGCATAAATTGCCGGTGAGGCAGTCTTTGATACTCTGGGGATCCGCTTTTTTCTGCTCATCGAAATAGCCGCACATCGTTACTACAAATCCCGGTGTGCAAAATCCGCATTGAGCGCCGTGGCATTTGACCATTGCTTCCTGCACCGGATTCAGCTCTCCGTCGTTCTTCAATCCCTCGATGCTGACAATATGGCAGCGGTCGATTTGATAAAGGTACTGGATGCAGGAATTGATTGCTTTGTAAGTGATTTTGCCGTTGTCGGCCCTGCCCAAAAGGATGCTGCAAGCACCACAATCGCCTTCTTCGCAAACAATTTTTGTGCCTGTTTGTCCTTTTTGATAGCGAAGATAAGACGAGAGCGGCTGAAAAACGTCGGCACCGGAGACCCGACACTCTTCACCATTGACATAGAAAACTAAGTAATCTCTCATCTTTGCGCCTGTATTTTGACTGTTCTATCTCAAGTTTTGCATATGATAGGACATCGGGGTATATCCTGGCATTCCTGGCATCTTAGTTAATCTAGTGCCCGTTTTAGGCTTTCACTTAGATTAGTTTTTGTGTAAGCGCTCATAGATAGCGGCTTGCCGTTTCAAGAATCTAATAGAATTGTTCTTCCCGAAGACGGAAAGGGTTCTCAAAGGAAAATTCTATGGGTATAAGCAGGTCACTTTTAGCGTTTTCACTGGCGGGGCTGGCTTGCTTTAACGCCAATCTGCCCGCTGCTTTCGGCGGGACGAAAAGTGTTCAAGAGACGAAGGCTGCGCCCAGTCATGAGGGAATCGTTTTTGACCAGTATTATCTAGCCTGTCTTTCTCAGACTTCTTATTTGATTGGTGACCTCGAAAGCAAGACTGCCGTGGTTGTCGATCCTGTGCGTGACATCGATATGTACTTGAACGATGCCAAAAAATACGGTCTGAAAATCACCCATGTTATTTGCACTCATGTTCACGCAGACTTTGTCGCCGGGCATATCGAGCTTGAGAAAGCGACCGGAGCCAAAATCTGTTTTGGCTCTAAAGCCAAGGCTGGCTTCAAGTTTGAGCCTTTAAAAGAAGGCGACAAAATTGAGCTTGGAAAACTTACTTTGAAAGTTCTGGAAACGCCGGGACACACACCGGAAGCAATTTCTCTTCTGGTTTATGACACGAAGAGTGATGCCGACAAGCCATATGCTGTTCTAACTGGTGATTGCTTGTTTATCGGCGATGTCGGTAGACCCGATCTCATGGCTTCTCAGGGAATTACGGCTGCCGAGCTGGCCGGGCTTGAATATGATTCACTTCACAATAAACTCCTGACTCTTGCTGACGATACTCTGGTTTATCCGGCTCACGGCGCCGGTTCTCTTTGTGGAAAAAATTTGAGTAGCGAAAATGTTTCTACCATAGGCGAGCAACGTCGCAGCAATTATGCCTTGAAAGATATGAGCAAAGAGCAGTTCGTTCAAATGATCACGGCTAATCAGCCCAAGGTTTACAAATACTTTCAGCTGGAAAGAGACATCAATCTGAATACTCACAAGTCGCTTGACGAAGTTGTGAATGCCGGTATGAAGCCGCTTAAGCTGGAATATGTTCTGACTCAGCAGAAAAGCGGCGCTCAAATTTTAGATGTCCGCGAAATGGATGATTTTGCTGCTTCGCATTTGAAAGACAGTGTCAACATAGCACTGAGCGGGCACTATGCCATGTGGGCCGGAAATTTTCTTGATCCTAAGAAAGCAATATTGATTATTGCCCCGGCCGGAAAAGAGAAGGAAGCTGTGCTTCGTCTTGGAAGAATCGGCTTTGAGAATGTAGCAGGTTATCTTGAGGGCGGTATCGAAGCTTGTAAGGACAAGCCTAATTTCCTGGAAAGCAGTACTCGTGAAACGCCTGAACAGCTCTCAAAAGAACTGGCTTCGGATAAGCCTCCTTTCGTGCTGGACATTCGCAATGACAGCGAGCGTAGCGACTCTTACATCGAGGGCAGCAAGCAAGTGCCCTTGATTGTTTTGCTTGATGAGCTGGACAAATTGCCGAAGGACAAAGAAATTGTCGTGCAGTGTGCTACAGGTTTCCGTTCTTCAATAGCTGCCAGCTTGTTGCGCAGGCACGGATTTGCTCAAGTAAGCGACCTTGCAGGCGGGATCACCGCTTGGAAGCAGGCGAAGCTACCTCTTAAAGGCGTCGAGTCTTGTCAAAAGGCAAGCAACTAGAACGGGAATTGGAATGAATTTGGAGCCCAAGCAAAATTCTCTGGCTTTGAATCGCCGCAGCTTTTTGCGTATGCTGGCGCTTGGCGCTTTCAGCTCGGCGCTTACGGCTTGCGGCAAAAAGCTCGGCGCAAGCAAGTGCTTGATACAGGTTCCGCCGGGACAATCACTTGCTCGTTTTCCGGAAAAAGACGAACTCATTCTTTTAACAGACAGACCGCCGCAGCTCGAATCACCACTTTTTGTTTTTCGGCAGGACCTGACACCGAACGAGCAATTTTTTGTTCGCTGGCATTATGCGGGTATACCGACTGAAGTTGATCTTAAAGACTTTCGCTTGAATATTTCGGGTCATTTGAACAAAGAACTGAGTTTGTCTATGGATGATCTGAAAAAGGACTTTGAGCCAAGCTCGCTTGTGGCCGTGCTGCAATGCTCGGGAAATTCACGTCGCTATTTTGAGCCGATGGTTCCGGGCGGGCAATGGCAAAACGGAGCGCTGGGCAATGCTCGTTGGACCGGTGTGCGGCTCAAAGATCTGCTCGAGCGAGCCGCTGTCAAAGAGGGGGCGTTGCAGGTTAGCTTTGCCGGCTTGGATGAGGCTCCTTTGCAAAGTATGCCGAAGTTTGTGAAGTCTCTGGCATTTGATCATGCCATGCAGGAGCAAATTTTAGTTGCTTATGAAATGAATGGAAAGCCACTGCCGATGGTGAACGGTTTTCCGTTAAGGCTCGTTGTGCCGGGCTTTTATGCTACCTACTGGGTGAAATCTCTAAGTCATATAAATGTCGCAGCATCTCAATTTGAAGGCTTCTGGATGGATAAAGCTTATCGAATTCCAAACAACAATGCTGCCGACGAGTCGCCGGATAAAATTGCCAAAGATACTGTGCCGATTAACAAGCTTAATTTACGCAGTCTTTTTGTTCGTCCCGACACTAGCGATACTCTGAAAGTTGCTGAAGAGTTTGATCTGGAGGGACTGGCTTTTGATTCCGGTTCCGGCATTGAATCTGTTGAAATATCCACAGACGGCGGGAAAAACTGGAGTCCGGCAAAACTTATTCCAAATGACTTCGGAAATTACTCGTGGGTGCGCTGGAAATTTGCTTTTACCCCGGGGCAAAGCGGCAAGCAGCGCTTTTTGCTGAGAGCAGTTGCTAAATCAGGCGAAACGCAACCGATGCAAGCTAACTGGAATAAGAGCGGTTATATGCGGAATGTTGTTGAATCGCTGGAAGTGACGGTTGTTTAGATGATGAAATTTCCTGCTTGCAGTTCTTACGTGCTCAGTAGTCTTTGTTTGAGTCTGCTTTCCTGCACTCTGCTTTCTTCCTGTCAATTGCCGAACTCAAGTGAAGAGCCGTTTAGTTTGATTCAATCAAAAGCAGCTCAAACTGACAAAACCAAGAGCGATGCTATCGAACTTAATCATGATGAGCCTGAATTTCCGCCGGGACCGGGACATGACCTTTTCGTAAAACGCTGCATAGTCTGTCACTCTTTGCGATATATAAGCATGCAGCCTGACTTTCCGGAGAAAACCTGGAAAAAAGAAGTTGAGAAAATGCAGCAAACCTGGGGTGCTCATATCAGCGACGAGGAAGCTCACGAAATCATTCAATATCTCACCCGCGTGAAGGGGGTTAAACCATGAGCAGCGCCGGCTCAGATCATGCGGATTTCGAGCGGAATCCCGGCATCGAGTATGGACTGATTAAAGCCCATGCTTATGCTGCGCTTGCTTCGGTAATTCTGGCTGCCTTATTTGGACTCTTGATTTCGACTAAAATGCATCTGCCGGACATGGCGGCAAAGCATGCTTTTATGAGCTGGGGTCGCTTGCGCTATGACCATACGCAGGGAATATTCTTTGGCTGGCTTGGAAATGCATTCCTGCTTTTTCTCTATTACGCCGTGCCGAAGCTTGCAAAAAGACCTGTGTTTAGTCAGGGGCTCGGCAAGCTTTTGTTCTTTATCTGGAATTTTGCGGTTCTCATCCCGGGGCTCGTGCTCTGTCTTTTAGGAAATAGCCAATCTCTGGAGTGGGCTGAATTTCCTCTTCTGATAGACGGCTTTGTTGTATTTGCATTTCTTTTGTCGATTATTCAGTTTGTTGTTCCGATTTTGAAATCAGGAGTTTCCAAACTCTATGTTTCCGGCTGGTACATTATTGGTGGAATGATATTTACGGCGCTTGCTTATCCTGTGGGCAACATAGTGCCTCAGTTGCTTCCAGGAGCTCAAGGAGCTGCTTTTAGCGGCTTGTGGATACACGACGCTATCGGTCTTTATGTAACACCGCTGGCACTGGCGGTGTCCTACCTGGTCATTCCGCTTGTTACAGGCAGACCAATATATAGCCATTTTCTCTCGATGATTGGTTTCTGGCTGCTCTTTTTTGTTTATCCATTGAATGGAACTCATCATTATGTTTACTCGGCATTGCCGATGGAAGCTCAGCAGGGAGCTATTCTGGCTTCGGTGATTCTCGGAGTTGATGTGCTTCTGGTAGTTGCTAATCTCCTTCTATCGCTCAAAGGTTCCGGAAATCTTTTAAAAGAAAATATTCCACTACGCTTTGTCTGGATGGGGACGATATTTTATTTGCTGGTAAGCCTGCAGGGCTCAATGCAAGCTCTCATGCCGGTAAACAAGCTCGTTCATTTCAGCGATTGGGTGATTGGTCATTCGCATCTGGCGATGCTGGGGTTTGCAAGTTTCACGGCAATAGGCGGCATGACCCATGTCTGGCAAAATATGCCGGGCGCAAACTTCAATCTGAAAACCCTCAAAATTTGCTACTGGCACTTGTTGGCTGGTCTGCTTTTGATGGTTGTGGATTTGACTTTAGCTGGGCTTGTTGAAGCAAGCGCCTGGCAGAGCTGGCTGCCATGGCTTGATTCGCTGCGGGCTGCGAAGCATTTTTTTGAAATTCGCACGCTCTCCGGTTTGCTTGTGATCGCCGGCTTCATTCTGCTTATTCTGTCTATGACTCGTGGGGCAAAGAACGGCGCGCTGCTAAAACACACAGAAATTGACGAAGCTCCGGCTGGAAACAGCGGTGCGGAAGCGAAAAAAGCAGGGTCATTACTGAGCATGGCTTACCTTTCCGCTTCCGTGGCTGGAATCGCTTTCTTTGTTCTTTCATTCGGCTTGCTTGGTGTAGTGCCGGGATACGCGATTGAGAGCGACGTGAATAAAAGGAAGCCTCCTCATATGATGCCGCTTACTGAAGCGCAAGAGAGAGGGCGTCTTGTTTATGCACGGGAAGGCTGCGCCTATTGTCATACTCAGCAAGTTCGGGCTGTCGCCTCCGATACGGCCCGCTTCGGCAATACAACTCAGACCTGGGAAACTATTTATGATTATCCCCAACTGTGGGGGACACGCAGAGTTGGTCCGGATCTCGCTCGCGAAGGCAAAACCCGCAGCGACGACTGGCAGCTGGCTCATTTGTATAATCCACGTTTGACCGTGCCTGATTCGATTATGCCGCCATATCCCTGGCTTTTTGAAGCCGACGCAAAAACTCCTACTAAGGAAGGGCAGGACCTGCTGGCGTATATAAAATCTCTTGGACAGGCTCGAGAGCTGGCCGGAGCAAGAGCGGAATTTCAGGAGATTCCCTCTTATTGCTTTTGCGCCGATGAAATCAAGAATCTTGAGCGAGCCCCCACAGCTGTGACTGCATATGCTGCTGCTGCTCGCAGAAACCATAGCTCAGCTCGATTATTATCAATTCCAGAGGAGCCTGTTCAATTAGCTGCAGCGGTTAAGTCCGGTTCTGCGCTTTTTAAGGAAAATTGCAGCAGCTGTCACGGAGCGACCGGGCGCGGCGATGGTCCGGCAGCTGCCTTGCTGATGCCGCCGCCCGCCGATTTGACAGTCAAAGAAATTTCCAGAGAAAGAATGAGCTTCGTTCTGGCCAATGGTGTTTACGGCAGCTCAATGCCTGCCTGGCGCGATTTGCCGGAGTCGAAATTGAGTGCCCTGGCGACTTATGTGCAAACACTTTCCAAAGTCTCTGCAAGTCAAAGTCAGGACTCTCCAGCTCTTTCGCGCGAAGCAGCAAAGCTGCTTTATTCGAAGAATTGCGTCAGCTGCCATGGCGCCGATGGTGGGGGTAATGGACCGGTAGCCGCTGCGCTTGCACCGGCTCCGACTAATTTCAAGCAAGTCAGACCCAGCAAGGCAAGGGCTCTTGTGGTGATCAACGATGGTATTCCCGGTACTTCAATGCCGCCCTGGAAAGATCAGCTGAGCCTTTTAGAGCGAGCCCAGCTGGCTGATTATGTCTCATCTCTTTATACAAAAAAGATCGCAAGCGGGGTTCACTGAAATGATCTATTTGCTAATCCTGATGAGTCTTTTTACTCTGGCATATACGCTGCTCTATATTTTGAAACCGGAGCTGCGCAATTCTATTGAGGCTCCAAAATACGAGATTTTGCCCCCTCGGCAAAAGCACCTCTAATTGGCCCCTGGGAGCGCCGCCATCCTGGCGGCTCTGATCAACAATGAATTGAAAAGCAGAGCCCTAGGGTTTTTGGGGCTGACTAATTTTTCGACTTGCCTTATTATCAAATCTCAGCATTTCTCGGTTCTTGATTGCTGTTTGGGAGAGGGGGCTTGCTTTGATAAAATGGAAAGTCGTTTTTTTACTGGCGGCAGTATTGCTGGGCTTTAATACAACATTCTGCAGAGAATCTCAGGCGGCAGAAGACTCTAAAGCCAACAGTCAAACTAAGCGACCTGAATGTATTGAAACGCTTTTGAAAGCAAGCAGTTTTGATGATGCTGCGGTCGGTGAAGCAGCCGAGCGGACTCAAACTTATCTTGCATATCAAAAAGCCGGCGACATGATCGGCGGTCTGGCTGATGATGATCTCATATATCTCAGTAAAAACGGCACAGCCGCAGGCAGGCTTTATGGCGCCGTTCTTATGAAGCAATCCGGCCGCTTCGGCAACGAGCAGGCTTTCGGCCATCTCCTTGACGATAAGGAGATGGTGAAATTCCGCAGCGGTTGCAAGGGCAGACCTGTAACGGTCGGTGAGATGGCAAAGAGTTTGATGAAAGACTGCAAATTTGAGAGCTTCCGTTTTTCAATTTTTTGTAAATTGAAAGCTCCTGTCAAGAATCAATAGTCGCTGCAGAAGCGGATCTTGAATCATACATTCACTCAGGCTTGCTTTGGAATTACATTGCTTTCAATGAGCTTGTTGATTTCATTTTCCGAATAGCTCAGTTCTTTCAGCAGTTCTATGGAGCTCTGGAAAATGTCGTGGTTGGCTTCAATGTCACTGTCTTGATGTTTGTCGAATGGCAGTGGCGTTCTTATTTGCGGAACTATGCCGAGCTTTGGATGAATGAGGTTCTGAACGAGATTGCGCTCTTCGCAGGGCACCGATTTCAGAGCTTCTGCCAGCGTGTTTACTGGTGACAAGCAGCAATCCGAGTTTTGAAAAATATCCAACCATTCCTGCATGGTTTTGCTTTCAAATTCCTTTTCGAGGGTTTCCCTCAATTTTTTGTTGGCGCCGAATGGGAAAACTTTGAGAAGATCTTCTCGCTCAAGCCTTTTGCAAAAAGTTTCCCAGAACTGCGGCTCCAGTGGAGCGGCTGCGATATAGCGCCCATCTTTACACTTGAAGACGTTGTAGTTGGCCAGTTCATGCCTGTAGCAGGGGTCAAGCTCCATCGGCTCTTCCCTGGTATAGAGGCTGGCTGTTGCCGCAAGTGCCTGTGTCCAGAGTATGCTGTCGAACATGCTTATGTCGAGGTGTTTGCCTTTGCCGCTGCGCTGCCGTTCGTGCATGGCTGCCATGATCGAAATGGCAGCCAGCTGAGCAGACATGAAATCGGAGAGCAGCGTGCCGGGCATCAGCGGTTTGCCTTCAGGGGTCCTGCAAACATGCATTACTCCTGATTCTGCTTGTAAGTTGACATCATGCCCCGGTCTTTGACTGTAGCTGTTGTTTTGCCCATATGCCGATATTGAGCAGTAAAGCAGGCGGGGATTAATTTTGTGCAATTTTCCATATCCAAGCCCTAGTCTTCCCATGACTCCGGGTCTGAAATTTTCAATAAGCACATCTGCGTCGGCAACAAACTTTTGTACGATTTCGATTCCTTTTTCATTCTTGAGATCTAAAGCTATTCGTTTTTCATTACGATGAACACTCCAGAAATACAAGCTTTCTCCCTTGACTATGGGCGGCAGGAGCCGCGCCAGACCATGTTCAAGTTTTTCGACACGGGTAATTTTCGCGCCGAGGTCGCCCAGAATTGCACTTGTTAGCTCGCCGGGCAGCAAGTGAGTAAAATCAAGTACTTTGATATCTGCAAGTGGTGGTCCCATTACTCTCAATTTCAGGGAAACATTGAAGAACAGATGTTACCATGACTGGAGTTAGGGAGGATTGTCCCGTGCTGCTTTTTGGTCTGATCCTGGCATTTCTTTTGGATTTTGCTATGCCTTTGTTTTCATTGCCTTCCGATGCTTCCGAAACTCTGAAAATGGAAGAGCGCCATCTTCAGTTTGCCGGTCTCGATAGAACTTATGTGCTTTATTTGCCGCCGACTTATGACGGCAAAAAGAATTTGCCCTTGCTTTTCCTTTTGCATGGTGGTGGTGGCATCGGCAAGCGCATGGTCGGTTTCACAGGCTTTGATCAAATAGCAAGCAAAGAGGGTCTCATTATTGTTTGCCCTAACGGCTATGAGCGACACTGGAATTGCGGCCGTGAAAATACCGGATACAAGGCGCATGAAAAGAAGATTGACGATGTGGGTTTCATCTCCTTTCTGCTGTCTTCCTTAACTAAGGAATTGAAAGTTGACTCTTCACGCGTTTATGTAAGTGGTATTTCCAATGGTGCCATGATGTCTTATCGACTGGGCTTGGAAATTCCAGACAAAATTGCAGCAATTGCACCGGTGGTTGGAGCTTTGCCTGAGCCTTTCAGCAAACTGAGCTGGACGGGACGCCCGCTTCCGGCAATTATTATTAACGGCACCAAGGACCCTCTTGTTCCTTTCAACGGCGGCGATGTTCATTTTTATCGAAGGAAACTTGGGCGCGTGATCTCAGTTCCTCAAACAGTCGAATTTTGGGCAAAGCACAATAAATGCAACGCCTCGCCGACTGTGACAGAGTTGCATTTTGATCATTCGAAAAGTGGTTTGAATGTGAGTAAAACTGAATACAAATCATGTTGCAACGATGCCGATATTGAGTTTTACGCAGTCGAAGGTGGTGGTCATACCTGGCCACGAGACAGCCGGATGGCACAGTATCTTCCGGCGGCAGTCATAGGTAAAGCCTGTCGCGACATAGATGCAAGCGTTCTTATTTGGGATTTTTTCAAGAAACATAGTCTTTCAGCAAATCTCAGTCAGTCGTCGAGTAAGCAGGAGAATTAATTGACCCAATCAGCAGAGGCTTTTGAAGCAGTCAAAACAGCCGGCAAAGGTGAAATACTCTCCTGGGCGATGTATGACTTTGCCAATTCGGCGTACACAACAGTAGTCGCTACGACGATTTTTAACCCTTATTTCGTGCAGGTTG
>JAIEPM010000074.1 GCA_019748395.1 Candidatus Obscuribacterales bacterium | reverse complement strand
ATGCTTGGAGGCCGGAATGAAAATTCAATATGCTTTCCGTCAATCTCAATTCTCAAATTTCCGTTCGGCAATTCTGTCTTTCTAATTTTGGGAAACTCTGAGGAGTCCCCGTGACTCAGGGATTCAAGATTTTTGAGAAACTCCTGTTTCGACACAGGAAATTCAACCTCATTAGAGGTTTTCCATCGTGGTCTAAAACCTGCTGCGCCAAAATTTCTGTAATGTGAAACACCTTCACTAAGTACAGTCATCAGAAGTGCCGCAGTCATCTGTGTCATGAAATTCTGTGCTTCAAAACCACGACTGAGAGCATCATGCCCAGCCTCCTGCGCCAACGCGAAAGATCCCTGCTTTGTGCTCTCGCGCAGAAATGCCAACATCACCCCGCGCTCTGCAGCAGGAGCCGCAGCCATTACACTCATCGATTCTTTCAGGGCTTTCGATTGCGTGCATTTTTGCAATAGCTGAATGGCGGCAGTTTTTTCCAACTCTTTGCCGACTGTAAGATAGCGAAGGCTCTGTCCGACACAATTCCCGAATCCCATAAGAGCTAAATTCAAGGCAGTATCGTATCCAAGTTCGATAAAATTTTCAGAAAGCGCAGCTGAATAACTGGGAGGCAAAGCGAAGCTGCCTGAGTTGCTGTTATATACGAGAAATCGCGGATCATTTTGACCGCGGTAAGCATTGCCTAAGAGAGCACCACTATCGCCTCGCCAGTTTGCTTGATAGCTCACTTCAGCCCATGATTCTCTTATAACAAGACCACCAGCTGCAATCAGCGCCGCGCAACCAACTACGCCCAGAGGGGATGCAGGGGTAAAGGACAGTCCAACACAAACAGCAAATGCGATAGTCGCGGCTATCGGCACCATAGTATCCCGCATTGAAGTCCAAAAGGTTGTGGGGTCATAGCTACCGCTTTCAACCAGCCTGAACATGTTGTGCATTTCTTTCATCTGCTGACTTTCAGGCGCAAATTCCCTGCATAGTTTGTCCAAGATGTGAATTCGTTCCAGCAGAGCGGCCTGAACGACGGCATCATGAGTTTTTTCATATGTCTTCTTCATGGTTTCGGACAATTCTCTCAGACGCGGCAATTCTTGTTGAATTGACTCCACAGCCTCTCTGAGTCCATTTTTTCCACCGACAATGTCGCGAACGTATTTCGAGAGAGCCGCACTTCGCTCACCGTTCACTCCAGCTTGTACTAATTTATTTAGCTCACCCCATGATTTGCCTAGTCGTGCCGAAGCACCACTTGCAGCGATAATCGAAGGTTCAGAATCGATAGCTCTCAAAGCCTCATGCACTATCAGATCATGGGCTCTAAGTCTCAAAGTATTATCAATGTCGTTGTTTTCACCTAGTTGCTGCACGTGCAGGTCTTGGCTAGAAAGAGTTTTTGTCGCGTCTTCAAATGCACGATGTGTCCCAAGCTCGTATGTTGGAAGCTCAGCCAAATTAGCGTAACGATTCAGGAAAACTCTTCCCCAGGCTCCCCCTTGCCATGTCTCAGCGCCGCTTCCCAGAAGCGTACTTAAAGACTGTGGAGAGAACTTTGCCATCTCTGTCAGTCCATGCTCGTTTGACAGTTGCAATAGAAGAGAATCTGCGCCTTTTCTATCTCCAAAAGCTGCGCGTTGAAAAATTTCTCGAGACCGTGACGACAGATCAACTGAATCAATAATGGCCCTGAGCCCCATTGTTTGCTGCTGAACTGCGGCAATAGCATCGGAACTTTGCTTCAGCTTGTCTAAAAGCTTAGACTGTTTGGTCTCAAAAGCAGACTTGTTGTATGCCCTTTCAACGAAGTATCCTCCACCCATAAGTGCAATGTGCCAGAGTGGAGTGCCGTGTCCTTCTTTACACGAAGCAATTAGGTCCTTAATGCAGGAATTTCTCTGCTCTGTCAAAGCTCTTTGTTGCTTGCCTTCAAGAACGATCTCCTTTCCGCTAAGTGCATGCAAACGCATTTCAGACACTTGGTTACGCAGAAGCTTCGGACTAACGCCCAGAGAGGCAGACAAATACGAAATTGAATCCTCATCTAATTTTTTCAGACGGGCATCAAAAGTATGTGCATCAAAGAATTCAAATTTCTTAGACAAACCATCGGCTGCAAGCTCAATAATCAGGTCCTTAAGCTCAAGCCGCTGCCCGGGAGTCGTCTGTTTCAGCATCGCCGCCGCCGAAGACAGATCTAGATTGCCAGTTCTGAGAGCCTCTTGCATAGGCGCTGTCAATGATTCATAAGCAACAATTCTTGCTAGCAAGTCGCGGAATTTATCTTCGCCACCAGATCTTTTAATAGCCTGTTCGAGCTGCCTATCGCTTATAGAATCCGCAGGAAGTCCCATTTGTCTCAAGATCTGCGCTATGGGTGGCGATATACCAAGATTGTAACTAATCTCGGATATCATGCCGCTGAGTTCCGGCGTTACATCTTTGCCTTGAGCATAGCGAACTAGAGCTTGATCAGCCTGTGGACCGAGTTCCTCACGCAGCTCTTTTGACCATCCCGTTTGAAGAAAATGTCTAACTGCAGATTCTTTACACTCAACAGACCCGCCATTTGCCACTACCATCAGCAAAGTTTGTCCTAGTGCAGCTTGTATGCGGCGAGATTGATTCAAGATATCTGTGCCAGCTCTGAACGAAGCAAGTTCATCTACGGCATTCGAATTGAGAAACCTGGCTAGAGTGCCCGTACTTTTCAAGGCAAGGACTCTTTCACTCTCGTCTTGGCTTTGAAGCCGCTCCAAAATTTTATTGCTCAGAGAGCTACCCCTAGAGGGATCAATACGCTCCAAATTAGTTAAAAGTGATGCATTGATTTCGGGACTGATCTCTTTACTTATGCGAACAATGTCCTCATTATCCCAGTGCTTTGCCATGGCAGCTAGTCCGGCGACAGCGCTTGCATAACTTGATCTGGTCAAATCATCAATCTTGCCGTCTGCAGTATGGCTGCGATCGAAGCTCCGCCGGATCTCGGCCATGCATGAATGAACAAGCTCGCCTGGTAAAGAGTACTTTGTGTCACCAACAACTTCACCCAGAGTACTTATCAAGGCCCGCTGGTCTCCGGCTGCCTGACTTCGCTCCAGCATAATCTTGCAAAACTTCTCTCGTTGCGTAGAATCTTCGACTAATGCCCGAACTACTCTTCCCGAATATGCCGCACTCTTCGAACTGATAAGATTACTGCCGAGCGCACCGGCGATCACATACATGCTAATGTCATTGCCGTTCAAAGAGTCAGAGGCAATTTCAGACAGTTGAGAAGCGAAAACCGGATGATCGGCGTGACGCAAATAGAGGTCGGCGACTCGCCTTACATTTGTCAATTCAGGGGTCTTCATTGCAGACCAACAAGAGTTCATGATCGCCGATTGATTTGGCTTCCTGTCGAAAGCGCGTTCAAGAATACGGATAGCCTCTGCTGATCCTGAAGCGTGATCGTTCTCAGCTGTCTCAGAATATTTGGCAGCAAGCACTGCCAGGGATCTGGCTTCAGCCTGATTTAGGTTTTCATCTTTCGAAATCGACTCGTTTATAAATTTGAGGGCTGAGAAAGTTATGATCTGTCTCTCTGCCGGCATCAAATGGCTGAAGTCTGCTTGGATCGGTCTATACCCTAGCAAGTTAAGCTCGCTTACTCCTTTTACATTTGCTTCCAGCACAGCAAAAAGAGCTGTGCGAGCATGTTGATTGCCTGATTTAGCCATGTCCAGAAGATTGGAAAGAGACTTTTCTCTGCGTGCCGGATCGACTGCATCGCTACTTCTTCTTGAAAGCAAGGCCAGATCATGATTTGCCTGCGCCCATTTCAGTCCCTCTTCGGCGCTCTTATTGCCTGCATTCACTTCTTCTCTCAACGACGATATTACATGCTCAAGTTGAGAGGCTGAGGGTGTTCGGGTTGCCATCACATCATGTGTGATGGCCCGAGTTCTCAAATTATCCAATAACTCGTGAATATCAATGCGATTTTGTTGAAGGCGAGTAAATATGGAGCTAGAAATCGTGACATCGTTGGATTCTAATTGTTCAAGGCATTTGTCTAGACTTAGACCGATGGATTTTGCGAGCGACTTTTCTACTGTACGCAGATGATCTTGTGCAAAAATGTTTCCAATTTCTTTCTGTTGAATCAAATTACGAATAGCCCTGGCTGTAGATTCTGCATCAGCGGCTTCGGCCAGATTCAATACTTGATTGATGGCAGTGTACTCTGGAACGCGCAGCATGCGCTCATCATCGCCACCGGCAGCAAAGTTTCTTAGTGCAAAGTCCTCAAGTTTAGTCAGCACTATATTTCGTTGCTCCGATTGTTCTACACCGCTTCGCGATTGCGGTCGCCGCTCGAGAAATTGCCTTTCCAGCAGGTCAAACTGTTGATTGATTTGGCGACTTCGAATATCGGAGCCTTCAATAGCCCTGGCCACATCTTCCGAGGATGGACGCAAGAGATCGTGTCCAGAAAGTGGTGCTTGTATACGACTTCTTAAATCGGTCAACAGTCTCTCTTTGAGCTTTAACCCGTTCTCGCTGGAGCACCCGCTTAACACTCTATCGATGTCTTCTTTTGTCCCATCCGTACTCTTCTTACCAAGCTGCTTCTCGATTCTTAAGAGACAAGCCTCACCACCAACTTCTTGAATAAGAGCTCGTCCGGATGCCGTGCGAGATAGGCTCAAAAGATCCTGAATCGCATGTTTGGCTGCAAGCACATGCTCATTCCGTAAAGAGTGTTCTGAATTGTCTAGAGCTATTAATGTTTCTTGGAGATCTTG
This sequence comes from Candidatus Obscuribacterales bacterium, assembly GCA_019748395.1. GTDB lineage: Bacteria > Cyanobacteriota > Vampirovibrionia > Obscuribacterales > Obscuribacteraceae > JAIEPM01. The sequence continues at coordinate 12,115 of JAIEPM010000074.1, read as the reverse complement.
TATAGCTCCCCAGGCTCTTACACTTTGCAATGCATCAGAAGACAGCAGCAAATTGGAATCGATAATTTTTTGTGGACCTAGTCTATTGAAAATTTTGAGGTCTTTCTCTAGCTGCCTGAACGCTGCAGATGCTGCAACTTTTTCGATAGTCTTAAAAGCTTCTTCCGGCTTATCCGTACGAATATCTCTAATCAAGGAGTCCAATTTCTCCCTCCCGCCGATTGCATCCATTATGCTCTGAACCAGCGGGTCTCCGGACATCTTCATAATGTTCTGAAGAGCACGGTCTGTGGAGTCTACGCGTTCTTTAGCGTCATATGATTCAAGAGCTTGATCCAGCTCTTTTTTTACTGCATATAGATCCGTCCATGATTTAAATATGCTCAGTGAATTTGGTCCCTGATTTGCAAGCTCTGAAATCTTGTGAGCTCGATCAATTTTTTCTTGCGAGCTTTGACTTTCTTGAATCAATAATTCAAGCTCATGCTCAGCGTTGCGCAAAACACCGATTTCAGCTTCTACTCGCTTATCATCCACCTGGCTTGGAAGACCACTTAACGCATTAGGATTCTCGGCCAATAATCTAAGTACGGCAGAAGATGCTGACGCTTCTCCTCCCGGTCGATTTTCGGGTCCCTCAGCTTTGCTTGAACGCAGTAGCGCCATCAATTCCGGTGATGTCAGTAAACCTAAACGTAAAATGTCCTGTGGTCTGATCGCTGATTCGGCAATCATTGTTCCTGCTGAGAGCAACTGCAGAGACCGTCCTCTGGACATCAGATCGCTTAGCTCGATCAAAGCAGCTTGTTGACGATCACTATTGTTTGAGCTGAGACGAGCTAACAAATCTCGCAGATTGTCAGGACCACCAAAGTTTTTCAGAAGTTCACTTTGTGGCGGTTCATTAGCCTGAGAATTCTTGCTTATCTCATAATCACTCAAGATTTGAGAAAGGGAAGTCTGCAGTTCTTTAACTGCAAATTGATTTGGTTTTTGGGTATTCGCTGCCAACAAAGACGATTTCAATTGCTTTGCAAGTGCGAATTCTCGTACCCATTCAATTGTGGTAGGAGCTATATTACCCTGATGAGCAGCGGATTCAAAATTGCTAAAAGCCTGACGAAGACTGCTTGCATTCAAGTCAGGTCTCAAAAGTTGGACGAACTCAGCACCGGCTCTCAGTAAACTTTGATCAGTTCGCCTTTGAGCTTCCTGGAACACTGCTATTAGTTCTTGCCGTTCTATCTTGCGATCTTTGCCATTTAGAAATTCATCAATTCTCTGATGAATTTCCGCAGTACAAACCGGACTTTTGTCCAGTGAAACAAGATCAATCAAAGCTTCATGACGCCCCTTCAGGTCTGCCTGCATTGAGGCTGACTCAAAACGTCCTACATCATCAACGTATTGTAAGTCACAATAGTATGGCTGCACCGAACCGGGGATACTGGTAGATCCCCCAAGGAAGCGATAGCATAACTCTCTCATATTATTAAGCGCGTTTGGATCTAATCCATGCAAATAATCGTACTGCATGCCGGCCAAGATTTCGTGATGAGAATAAGTTTGTTGCTTCTCAAATTTCGCCGGTGCTTCCTTACCTAGTTCTCTAGTCCAGAGGCTATCCCAGTCAACTGACAAATGAGCTTGAATTTGAAGCTCATTTGCTTCAGTGTCTAAGGGCTCTGGAATTCCATTTGCCTCTCGAACTTTCCTAATGGTCTTTTCGGCAGCTTCTGAAAATTCGCCTAACGCTTCTCCTCTTAATTCTCGGACTTCATCGGCGATTTTAATTTTGGCCCCAAGAATCTTTCCATTCTCAAATACATAGGAAAGCTTTTTCTCTCCATCGGTGACCTCAAATTCCTTTGCATTCGAATCATGGTCGATTGTTATTTTCTGCTCGATTTTGCCGTTGAGAACATGGAAACTTAGTTCGGAGCTGCCCTGGTCAAAACTGCTTTTAACTAAAATAGGTTCTTCGCCTGCAGCTATTATCACTCTTTGTTCGATCAGAACACCTGAATCCTGCTTATATGAAAACTTCTCCCTCAGTAAACTCGCTCCTGAGAGAGCAGCATTCTTATTGGCAAAAATCTCTAGTGTTTTTTCACCGGACGCATCGACAGAACTTCGTAAAATCGCCTTCTCATTCGAAACTTCGCTCAAATCCGTAATCAGCTTTCCGCTTTGGTCAAAATATACAGCTCCCGCAGCTAGGGGTTTGACGTCCTCAGAGCTCAACACACTCTTTTCGAGGCGCTCCATTGGATTTCCAAGGACCTGGCTAATTAGGGGTTCAAAGCTCTCCCATGCACCTGCTTCATCGGTAGTCGCTTTTGGCTTTGCAAGAGATTCTTCAGTAGGCGCCACAGCCTTACCTCAGTATTAATATTTAACCAACGCAAGCAGGATGCAATATGCCATTACTTACCCATTCACTGCGATTTCGAAGCCTGTGCAAATCGCTCAAACAATCGAGCCACTTCGCCGTAGCCATAGCGTTCTTTGGTTTGGTTCACGACGCAGCGAACGGCGTCCTCTGTGCTCTGATTGCGGCTTATAGTACCTAGAACTTCCGCTAGCCCAACAAAATCAGCAGGCAAGTGTTTTTGCTCAGGTCTTTCAGGACCTGATTCTTCTAAAAAGAGCTCCGGCAAAAGGTCCACACATGAAGCAGCCATTTTTAAATTCTCCAACCCTAGCTGAAGCAGCATCAATCTGCTTCATTTCCCATGGAGGAAGAATAACTTTCAATTATGGCAAATTAGTTCCCATAACTGTCGGCAAGATTAAATCAGCAAAAGTCGTATACGCAGCTAATTGCAATATCTAAATATTAGGTTGTTTCTGAACAGCCTTTACAAGCCTGTTTTTGCCCTGTTGCTTGGCGATTTGCAAGCCCGCCTGAGCAGCTTTCAGAGCATCGTCAAGACTCAAGGAGTCCAGAGCGCAGGCCCCGGCGCTGGCCGTTGCCGAGTATTTCTGCCCGCCGGAGAGCAATTCGATGGACTGGAAATCGTAAAGAATGTGAGAGCCAATTTGAGCGACTTCAGTATCATCGAGATTCTCAAGTAAAACAACAATTTCGTCACCGGCGGCCCGACAGATCATTTCAGTTTGGCGCAAAGTATTTTGTATCACTCTGGCAAGCGCCTGAATTACCCGGTCCCCCTGAGCAAAGCCGAATTGTTGATTTATCTGCCCAATATTATCAACGTCGAAGATCATTAACGTTGAACGAGTGATACCACGACTTCGCTCAACTTGCTTGGCGGCTGTATCCATAAAATTACTGTAAGTCATGCATTGAGTCAGTCCGTCCAGCATCGTTAGCTTTCGCAAACTACGATAGCGTTCAAGGCGACCGGCTATGGTCGCAATTAAATACTGAGGAGAAACCGGTTTTACCAGATGATCATCCCCGCCGGCTCTGGCTGTTTCTATATGTGCTGCAAGTTGATTATGGGTAGTCAAAAAGATAATAGGTAAGGCAGCAAAGCGATCGTTCTGTCTGACATATTTTGCCAGTTCAAAGCCGTTTACCGCACCAAGGTCTATATCAAGCAAGAGTAGATCAGGACAAAACGCCAGCAAAGCATCTTCAAAATCGCGAGGGTCGGAGATCAGCATGGTGTTGTATCCGGCTGCTTCAAGAGTGGATTTGATCAGACCACCCTGGTAAGCATCATCTTCAACGGAAAGAATGCGAAACATTTCGGGCTTATCGCGGTCGAGCAAATGTTGCAAGCGCTCGCCGACTTGCTTCAAATCAAAAGGCGCTTCGAAAAAGTTGTCGACCCCGGCGCGAATTGCATTTACTTTGCTGAGAAAACCGCCTTCACCGCTGAGTAGTAATATTGGTATTTTTTGCCCGCCCGCTCTCTTGCGTATTTTTTGAGCCAGATCATAGCCGGAGCCTTCAGAAAGCGGCACATGGATAATAACGGCATCAGGCATTTTTGACTGAGCGGCCTGCTCTGCCGAAGATTCAGTACGATAAGTTCTGACTTCGATATTAAACTCTTCCAGATACTTGCTGATTTTTACAAGCGCGCGCGGGTCTCCCGAGACGAGCAAGAGATCAGTGCTTAGCCTTTGCTCGGCTGCATATTCTGCGGCGAAATGAGCTTGTTCAGCTGCGATAGTCAACTCATTCGATTCAAGCATTTTGCTCAAGTTAGCGGCACACTGACGCAAAATAACAAGATCTTCTTTTTTGAGATCACTGCGTTTTGACAAGAGTTGAAGTGAAACTCCTTCGGCCTTGCCTGCGACTGCGCAAAACTCATGCAGATCGAAAAATCCCCCCGAGCCGGCCAGCTGATGAAAAAGTCTGGCGACATTCTGAATCTGAGCGCTTTCCCAGAGAGATTCTTCCAATAAGTTCAGACTGCTTTCAATATCTGCCAGCTTAGCTCGTGCATGCTGCAGAAATTCAGCTCGCTGCTCGCTTATGAGCTTTTGCCAGGCGTTTATGCTACCCATTTATGCCCTCAGTTTGGATACTCACTGCAAAGCCAATATTTGCGAGCTTCATCTTCCTCTTTCACAGAAGGCTTTAAACCAAAGATGAAACAGTTGTCCGTGCCGTCGTCGTTGAGACTGCTGACTTCACCTACACAAATTTTATGGTCACCGGGGTTGCCTCGAAATTGATGACAGAGTTTGGGCGGAAGAGTTACGCTCTCGCCAGGTTCTAAAATTATTTTGCCGCCGGCTGGAATTTTTCGACTCATGCCGTCAACCTGCACAATAACCTCGGAATTCGATATATTTTTCTCGTCTTCCGACGCCCAACCGAGTTCTACTTCCAGCCTGCCGCCGCCTCTATTTATCAGATCTTCGGTTTTCATCCAGTGAAAGTGCCAGGGTGTTATTTGACCCGGACGAACCATCATTGCTTTCTCCGCATATGTTTTGCTGTCGGCAGGCTTGCCGTCTTTTAGCCAGCCGTTGCGCATAATAAACAAGAGCAGTCCGTGCGCGTTAAAGTCGCCGCTGCCGAAATCAGTGACATTCCAACCCATGCCGTGAGTTCTGATTTCATAACTTTCCGGTCCCAGATGTTCCTGCCATTGCCGGCAAGTCCAGTAAGCCCAGGGCGGCAACTTCAATTTATGAGAGTCGAAAAATTCAATTGCTTCGTCAATTAAGCGGTTAATCTGGCTACGTTTCATGCTGCCCTTTCTGCCTATTAAATAGAACTGCCGGTAATAAAGCAAATTCCACCGAAGCAGTTAATTTAATCAGTTCCCTCAGCTCTGATGGAACTAATAGCGCTTGCGCCTGAATACGTCGGTTTTTAGAGACGAAACACGATCGAGGAAAAGCAAGCCGTCCAGATGGTCCATCTCATGCTGTATTACTCTTGCTTCAAATTCCTGGCTGACCAATTCCCGAAGCCGGCCCTCAAGATCGCTGTATTGAAGCATGATTTCTTGTGCTCGGCTGACGTTTGCTGTTAAGTGCGGCAGGCTTAAGCAACCTTCCCGGCCAAGAACAGAGCCCTCGGAACGAATAATAAGCGGATTAATCAGCAACAAACGTCCATTATTAGGCACCGGCTTGCGGTTTCGCGAGGCATCAATCAAAACCACTCTTTTTTGGTAAGCAATCTGCGGTGCCGCAATGCCGACACAACCAGGGGAAGCATCCAAAGTGTCCGTCAAATCAGCGATCAGTTCTTGAAATTCAGCAGAATTCAGATCATCGACAGCGCTGGAGACCTGTTTCAATAAAGGATTCGGGTAAAGTAGAATTTCTCTGAGCGCCATGCTTAAAGCTCCAGCACTTCCAGTTCACGCACGCTTAAATCAACGCCCATTTTCGAAGCAAAAGATGCCAGCTTTTCTTTCAATTCCTTTTCACTAAGCTCTTCGGAAGAGCTTAATTCCAACATCATGACAAAAATTTCGCCATCATCCTGCTTCACGGACTTGGTCTGGACATCAGTGATATTGAGCTTCAAATTCGCAAGTTCTTTCGTGATACCAGCAACGATACCAGGTTTATCGGCGCCGTAAACTGAAATAATGAACTGATATCGCTCTTCGGCGCTCTCTTGAAGTTCTTCGCCGGATAATTCCCTTACCGTGAAATTAAGTGCCAGTCGCTCTTGCAGACGAGCCAGTCCCGAGCGAAGTTGCTCTACAGTCATCGCTTCCGGAAGGGTAGTCATCAAAATCAAAGCGAACTCACCCCTTAGCAAGGTCATGCTTGAATCTAAAATGTTGCAGCCTTGCTGAAACAAAAATTCAGTCAGTTCTGCAACAATTCCGACTCTGTCCTTACCGGCACCTGTGATCACGACCGTTTTCTGCATTTTTTTGTCCAATAGCTGATAATTGTTGGAGTTAATAGGGCGATTATGTGGCAAGAATGTTCTAGTAGCGTCTTAGAATTATAACCACTGCAGCAGGCAGGAAAGGCTGGAGACTTAATGGTCCAGGATGCAACGCTGATTCCAATCGGGGAACTGCTGACAAGAGCCGGCATTTTAACTCTCGACTCATTGAACGATGCATTGAGCAAAGCGAAAGAACGCTCTCTGCCGCTCGGGAAAGTTCTTGTCATGCTTGGTTATATCAAGGGCAAAGAGCTCAAAGCCGCAGTAGAAGCGCAGTCACTTATAAATGACGGCATGTTATCGACGACCACGGCGGTTCAAGCGCTTGGCATGGTTTCAAAAGAGGAACGGCCCCTTCAGGAGGCACTGGCGCAGCTTGGCTGGAAAAAACAATCCGCAGGCCCAAGCAACAGAATCGGCGAACTTCTGCAAGAGGCGGAGGCAATAAGCGCCGACCAGCTGGATGAAGCATTGAAAACCAGTTCCCAAACCGGTTTGCCGGTTGGCAGAGTGCTGGTATTTCGCAAATACATAGCCAATGAGGTTTTGCTTGCCTGCCTGACTGCCCAGAAATTGATAAGAGAAGGGGTGATCAGCCGCGAACAGGCAGTTCAGGGTCTCAAAGCCGTGCGTCAAAGACAAATAAGTTTTGAAGAGTCGCTCCGCGAAGGCGGCTTCTACAGACCGCCATCCCGCCGCAGTACTCCCATTGGTTACATTCTGGTTCAGGCCGGACTTATAGATCAGGGGCAGCTGATGACCTGCATGGAACTTGCTCTCACCGAAGAAAAACCGGTGGGCGAAGTTTTTATTGAGGAAGGTTTGCTCTCGCGCTCGCTGCTTAAAGCAGCTATTAAAGTCCAGGAAATGGTGGACAACGGCACCCTTTCGCCACCGCTGGCTTCGCAAGCATTGCGCCAGATTTTTTCGGAAGGATGCTCGGCAATTAAAGCAATTGCGCATGTTGGCGTGCCGCGAGTCGATGCTAAGCAGCGCGCACTTATTCAGGAGTTACTGACTCTGGCCGGACTGGCCGACCCGAAAGAGCTTGAGCAAATTTTAGGACCGGGCTCGGGAGCTTCAGTCGATATCGAAAAGGAATTGCTGCTTTCCGGTACGGTCAGCGAAACTATGCTTTATGCCTTGCTTCGTGCTGTTTATTTAATCGAAAGCAGATTTCTGGTTCAGGAAGATGCAATCATGGCACTGCATCAATGCAAACTGAGTAATGTCGGCATGGATGAGGCTCTAAAAGAACTCGGCTGGACAAGATCAACGCGCAAGAAATAAGCTCAAATCGCACCATAGAATGCTTCTTTGCCTTTTTTATCAAGCGAATTTTGGATCCACATTTGATTTCCGAAATCGAAATGCCACCATTCGTAAGGATAGTTGGCAAATCCTTCTTCAGTCATTAGCCAGTAAAGCAAACGTCGATTCCTTCGGGCTTCATTTACGCTTGCAGAGTCCGAGGAATCCGCAAGTTTCTTTTCAGCAGGAGTCTCAAAATAAGCAGTTTTGCTTTGCTCGCTTGCATCGTCAAATATGCCGCCCATAAACAGGAGTTCCCCGTTCTTTCTGCGAATTGTCAGATCAATGGCGCCACCGCTTAGATGCGTAGGCCAGCTTTTGTAGTTATCCTTTTCATATTTCGTGGGATCGGAACAAAATTTCCCGGCATATTCAATTAACTCTGAAGCAGGCCTATCACCAAGTCTTCTTCTGGCTTCCAGGATAAAGTAATTCCAGAGTTTGCGCTGGCAACTCACCGGTCTGTATGCATCCAGCACAAATAGCTCAAGCCCGAGAGCCGCCAATCTTTTATTCACACGGCATAATTTTTCGGCTATTGTTTTTCGCGCTTTCAAAGGCTCGTCTTCCGCACAAAGGCATTGATTGTAAGGCGAATTCAGGCGGTCGCTTCTGGCATAAAAGGCTTCCCCGGCAATCTTGTATTTACTGAGCAATACCAGGGCTTCTTTGTTCCGAGCTGCAGATTGATTTATGGCAATATCGTGATAGCTCAGTGCTGTAGCAGTCTTAGCGTTCTCGGGAATAGACTTGCCGAAAAGCGCCTCAAGAGAATCCGGCTCAGAAGCAATAGAATTCGGACCCGAAAATACAAGCATTGATGATATGGCGATTAGAATCGGAGCACAGCGGCTTATCATCGGATCTTTTCCATGAGGATTTTACAGATATATTATGGAAGGCTCGGGTCGAAAACAGAGCCTCAGTTTGCATTTTGGCGGCTTAAGAAGCATTAACCGCAGATTGTCAGGCGACAGGATTAACAATTTTATCTGCCGGGTATACTAGTCCTTGCAGATCAGCAAGCGGAAATGGCAGCCGCTTCGGGGGACTAATGAGCGAACAGAGCGGATTTTCAGAGAAGCCGACAGATCCAAATCGTGCAACGGACAACGCAGAATCGCGCCTTCAAGCAGAGAGCACTGAGCGCGAGCTCAGACCATCCGCTTCCGGCGAACAGCGTATCGAAAATAAGCTGCAAGCCCTCTCACCCGATAAGCAAGTTTTTGAACTGAGCAACCTGAATAAGCTCAATCCCGATCAAATTTCGACCTTGCAGCGCTCACTATCGATAGCTGCAGATCAATGGACCAAAGTTGTTGAGCCCCTGCGCAATGTCTTCAACAACATGAAACGGGAAGAAATGAACGGCACGGAAAACGCCAACGGAGAAGGTTGGGCAAAGAATTATATGGGCAAGGTTCTCGATGTGCTGAGAGAAAACATGAAGGATCTCGCCGCCGAAGTTCCTTTCAGAGTCGCTTTACCGGTGCAGTCATTTGTACCTGGTCAAGCAGGACAGATGAAAGCTGAAACTTTGTATGCATTCTTCCCGCCTTTGCAAACAGATATCCAAGAACGATATGTGACCTTCCCATTGCATGCTGCAGATCCTGCAAGAGAAGCCAGATTGAGACAGAATGACGCTTCTATGGCAGCCAGAATAAGTTCGGATGAATTTCTATTCCGCTGCAAAGTTAGCAGTGTTAAAGGCGAGCCCTTGCTGGAACGCCGAGCTCAGCTAGGCTAGAGAAAACTCAGGCTATCTGTTTGATAGAAGCGTAGTCAAAGCAATTTTGAGCGTACGCTGTTCAATCGTATTGCCCAACAAAACCCATTTCTTTCTCAAGGACATTTCGGCTGGAAACTGAAATTCAGACGGAAAACCGAAGAGTTTGAGCATCTCTTCCGGTGAGAAACGACGCAGCCTTTGATTTTTTGTTTGAATATAAGAGCCAGAAGCTTTCATGCTCTGTTCATAGCCACTTGTAAAACATATGGCCTTTGCCTCGGAATCAAGCGGATTTACGATATTGAGCGAGTCAAAGTATTTGCCTTGCTGTTCCTCATTCAAGTAAAGCTCTTCATTACGCTCAGCTTCCGGATCAATGAAGTCTTGCAAAGAGAGTTTCGGCAAAAGTGGAATTTTCAGGTCGGCAAAGCGCTCTTCTTTTGCGGCCAGTACGAAAAGCCTCGGGCGCTGCATCGGAACTCCGATTTGAGTCGGGCATAATTTGACTTTCCTGACACTATAATTCAGCTTGACGAGCGTTTCGTCTAGTTTAGCCTCGGCCCTCGAGCCTAGAAAACCGTAAACATTCTCCATCGCAAAGTAGTCCGGCGAATGCTTGCTCAGTGCTTCCAGCAGATTGATAAATGAAGAGGCTCGCTGGTCGTCGAGGTCGGCGCCTTTGCCGCGCCTGCTATATGGCTTGCAAGAGGGACTCATCCACCAGAAATCGGCAGAGGGAATTTCGTCACCGGATATGGTATCGAGATTTCTGGCGCAAACAAGTTCGGCAAAATTATGCCGGTATACACGATTTGCATCCTGGCTCTGGTCGAAAGCCCTTTTGACTTCAATAGCAAATTCGGCCGCCGACAGCCGAAAAGCTCCGATGCCCGAAAAAAACTCCAGCGCCGATATTTCTTTCAATTAGTCTGCCGCGACACTGCTGGGAACTTCTTCCCTGAGCATAGCCCAGAGTTGTCTTGTTACTTCCCAAACATTCTCGGTTTTCCAGTTGTACAGCGAACAACGAATCGTAAAACAGCCCTCTTGTTGAACAGCAATTTCAGCAGGAAATATGGCATGTCCTCTAAGCAGGTCACTTGGATCGTTGGCATTAAAATCTGCGGTGAATACGGTTCTGCCGTTTGGATCTTCAACTTCCATATGTCCGCGATATTGACGACGTTCATAAGGTGTACCAAATCCAACAATGAACTGGCATTTCAGTGTGGAGGGGAACTGATCGACAACCAGCAAATCAAACAAGCCATGGCAGTTTATACGTCCGTCTGCTGCATGGTCGGCGCGCTCACACAGCAGAATGTAACCGCTATGCAAATATTTCATCCAGTCGTCCTCACTTTCCTACAATAGCTAATGCGATCAGTCTATCGCATCTTATTCTTACCCGGCTACGAGTTTTTTACCCTCTAGACTGAAAGTTTCCTCCAAAAGAAAAGCCGATTTCCATATGGAAACCGGCTTTTAATAATCAACTGATTAGTTTGTTATGAGCCGCTGTCTTACTTACCGGCTTTGCGTCCGGCAATAACAGCTTCGGCAATGTTTCCGGGGACTTCTTCATAATGGTCGAATTCCATCGTGAATGTGCCCTGACCGCGGGTGCGGTTACGGATGTCTGTGGCATAGCCGAACATTTCAGCAAGCGGAACCTGCGCTTTGACTTTGGAGAGCTTGTCGAGAGTTTCCATGCCTTCAACACGACCACGGCGGCTGGATATGTCGCCGATAACGTCGCCCATAAAGTCTTCCGGAACTTCAACTTCTACTTTCATAACCGGTTCAAGAAGAATCGGTTTGGCTTTCATGAAGCCTTCTTTGAAAGCCATAGAGCCTGCAATGCGGAACGCCATTTCAGACGAGTCCACATCGTGGTAGGAGCCGAAAGTCAGGGTGACTTTGAAGTCGATAACAGGATATCCGGCAAGAACGCCGCCGTCGGCAGCTTCTTTTATACCGGCATCAACAGCAGGGATGTATTCCTTGGGAATTACGCCGCCGACGATTTTGTTGACGAATTCGTAACCCTTACCGGCTTCCTGCGGTTCGAGCTCAATCACGACGTGACCATATTGACCACGACCGCCGGATTGACGGATAAACTTGCCTTCCTGTTTGACGTTGTTTTTGAAAGTTTCGCGATAAGCAACTTGCGGCTTACCGACGTTAGCTTCAACTTTGAACTCACGAAGCAAGCGGTCAACGATGATTTCCAGGTGAAGTTCACCCATACCGGAAATGATGGTTTGACCTGTTTCGTGGTCCACATGAACACGGAAGGTCGGATCTTCTTCAGCCAGTTTGCCCAGAGAAACGCCGAGTTTATCGGAATCGGCTTTGGTCTTCGGTTCGATAGCAACCGAGATAACCGGCTCTGGGAATTTCATGGCTTCAAGAATGATCGGCGAGCCGTCGGCACAAAGAGTGTCACCGGTGGTGGTGTCTTTCAAACCAACCGCAGCAACAATGTCGCCGGCGGTTGCTTCCTGAACGTCTTTGCGCTGGTCGGCTTGAAGCTGAATCAAACGGCTGATGCGCTCGCGCTTGCCCTTGGAACTGTTCATTGCGTAAGAACCGGCACTTAACTTGCCGCTATATACGCGCAAGAATGTCAGTTTACCGACGAACGGATCGTTCATGACTTTGAAAGCCAGAGCTGCAAAAGGCTCGTTTTCATCGCAACGACGTTGCGACTCTTGACA
>JAIEPM010000516.1 GCA_019748395.1 Candidatus Obscuribacterales bacterium | reverse complement strand
CGCGGTCATCAGCGGCGTACTGGATGCCTCGGCCGAGAATGCTTGTCGCATTCTCGCTGCCTGCGACAGGCAAAATGCAGAGATATACAACGTTGGCCAGTAAATACAGCCCGACCACAAGCAATGTTCCAAGTGCCAGGCTTTTGGGCAAGATTTTCTCCGGCTCTTTGACTTCTTCGCCTGCAAAAGTAATGTTATTCCAGGCGTCGCATGAAAAGAGCGCTCCAACCATGGCCAGCCCGATAGTCAAAATTAAATCGAAACCTTGAATGGGCTGTCCTTTCAGATTAACGGCGTTCCAGAAGCCGGGCAAATTCGCTTGCAGGCTGTCGAACTTGCCTAAGCAGAAGAAGCCGAGGCAGATGATGGCTGCCAGAGCAAAAACTTTGGCTGCCGTAAAAGTGGTTTGAATCAATTTTGCTGCTTCAATACCGCGGCAATTCACGCCGGTTAATAGCGCAATTAAAATGACCGCGACTATTTGTTGCATGTTCAAATGCCAGGAGCCCAGCGAGAAAAGAATGTTGCTGTTGCTGACAAACGGAACGAAAACACCGAGGAATTTTGCAAAGCCGACTCCGACTGCAGCAATCGTGCCTGACTGAATCACCGCAAAAACAGTCCAGCCGTATAGAAACGCCGCAAGTGGTCCGTAGGTCTTTCTCAAGAAAACATACTGGCCGCCTGCATGCGGAAACATTGCTGCTAATTCGCTGTAACAGAGAGCTGCTGAAATTGTGAGCAGTCCTGCCAGAATCCAGCAAAGCAACAAATAACCAGCGCAACCGACATCTCTTGCTGTTTGTGCCGAAACAATGAAAATTCCGGAGCCGATCATGGAGCCGACAACAACGGCAACGGCATCTACTAAGCCAAGCGCGCGCTTGAATTGTCCTTGCTCCGTGTTGGCCTGCGCTGCTGCTTCGCCAGTAAAATCAGATGTCATGTAAGCCTCCCTGTTTTCGTCTCTATTGTAGATTCATTGCTCACACTCCAGTCTTTCTTGCCTTGATTATGAGCCTGTTGTAATCGGCAGGCTGCATTTCAAGAGTTGAAGAGCTGATTTGTTGGGAGCTGATTCGGGTACTGAATTTGAAGATGGTTGGATGGGTAAAGCAGAATGCAACCGGATGCTTTCCGCCCGCTTGGAGCTCCTGCTATAGAATTTCCATCCATAGAAGGAATGGAAATTCTCGATTTACTGGGCCAGGGTGGTATGTCGCGTGTTTATCGCGCCCGGCAAACTGCTCTTGAACGCTTTGTTGCCGTGAAAGTTTCAAAAGCGAACTTTCATAATGAAGCCGACATTAGGCGCTTTATGCAGGAGGCTCGTCTTTGCAGCAAGCTGGAGCATCCAAATGTAGTGAAGATTCTATCCTTTGGAATTAGCAGCGATGATTCCGCATATTTTTCAATGGAGCTTCTTGAAGGGAAAAGTCTTGCCGAAGAACTTTTAATCGGCGGGCGGCTCAGTCTTGAACGCTTTAGATTTGTGTTCGTGCCGATTTTGCGTGCACTTGCTTACGCTCATCGGCAAGATCTGGTTCATCGAGATGTGAAGCCTGCAAATATTATGATCTGCAAAAGCGACGAGCATGAAATCGTTAAACTGCTGGATTTCGGTGTCGCTAAGCATATAGTTCCCGACAGTGAATTGTCGGATTTTACGAGAAGCGGTTCTATAATCGGCAGTCCTTCATATATGAGTCCTGAGCAATGCAGCGGTAAAAACGTTGATTCGCGCTCGGACATTTACTCGCTAGGCTGTGTGATGTATGAAGCTCTACTTGGTGAACCGCCGTTTAAAGGGGACAGTGCTTTTGATCTTATGCAACGGCATCTGAAGCAGGCACCGCCAACGGTGGCTGAGCTTAGCGGCAAAATCGAAATTTCACGCGACTTATCTGCGCTGATTCTGTCCGCCCTGGCAAAAGACCCGGAGCTCAGACCTCAGAGCGCGGACAAGCTAGCCGACGATCTATCTCAAGTGCTAGATAGAATTAGTCTTTCGAATGCACCCAGATTGAAAGCGCCCAGGGCAAAAAATCGGTCTTCCTTCGCCTGGATACTCGGTCTTTCCCTGGCGGGGCTTTGTGCCTTGTTTGGCTATGCTCTACGTTATTCACGAAATGCAAACTCAATCGAGCCTGGACTTGATCAGCCGGCACGGAGCTTCGGAGTTTTAAGCAAAGAATCAAAAGACGAGTTCGTGCGCGGTAATTCCGAGCTTGCATATCAAAAGGCAATAACTGCTTTGGCGCTTTTGCGAAAGCGCGATATGCAAGCTCGCCGAAAAGACTTTTCTCAGGGTCTGGCGGATGCTGCTCTTTGCGCGAGTGCCTGCGCGGATAATCCGCTATTGAAAAAGGATGATCCAAAACGAACTCAATATCTTCATGTTCTTGCAGAGCTCTGTGCCGAAGGAGTTCCTGCCGCTATTTCCAGTAATGATTACCCCTCTTTGTCGATGCTTCTGTCTTTGGAGCTTAAAAAATCCATTTTTTATCCCGGGCAATTCAGGAAGCTGGATCGGATTTTGGCGGATGCTAATAAATATCTGAAAGGAACCTTTGATCTTTTTGATATGTACTATATTTCCGTGCGCGGGCTGTTTCTTGCCGAAGAAATGGATAAAGGTATCAAGCTTCTAGATGACTACAAAAAGCTTTTGAAAAGTTCAGAATATGGACCGGGCTCTGTTTCAGCTTTACGAGCCGAAATTCTTGAGTCATATAAGTTCTTGATTTTAAAGAAGCCTGCTGTTTCGATTGCAAAACTGGAGTCTGCGGCCAAGCATCTTATCGAAAGTGATGACCCGGGGCTTTCGCCGAATTGGCGTGTTGATTTATGGAGCGAAATAATGACGATGCTTTGCGGGCAGGGCAGAGTTTCTCGTTTTCCGGATTTTATCGAAATGGAGTTGGCGAAAAACGGTTCCGATTACGAAGCGGAATCGGATTCCGGCTTGCGGCTTATGAATACGCTCGGCCAGGTATACATGGCTGAAGGGAAATACGATAAGGTAATTGCAAATGGCAAACGAGGGCTTGAACTCTTTTCGGCTGAGGCATCAGCTGGGAAACTTTGCGATTCTTATGAGCAATTGGCTCTGGCCTTTAATAAGCTGGGAAAAAAGAGCGAGGCTCAGGAGTATATTGCAAAATTTGAGATGCTCAAAAAAACGCCCGAGTGAAAGTCTTTATTTGCGTCGCATTGTGGCCGGCCAGTTGATGCTGAAAGTCCCGTCATTATGTGCGGTCCAGACCAGTGGTCTGATAGCAGTGTTTCTTATGTGGTGGTACAGAAGACCTGCTCTTTCGTAGAATGCGCGTGTGTGATAAGTGTTCGGCAATTCAAGTTGCACCACGTCTAGATGGTGGCAGAGCTCATGGCAAAGAGTACTTAATAAAGTCCCGAATGCGGACGGCTTCTGCAGGATGGCGGTTCGCATCCAGAGTCTTATTTTCATTGTTTCGGTATCGTAATCACCAAAAGTTTCCCAGACTGATTTTTCAGTAACAAGCCGCGGACGAACACCGAGTACTCGCACCGGTGCTGTGGGGATTTCGTAAACTGCGGCAAACTCCTTGCTAATCGCGTTTGCCGCAGCCTGAACGCCTTTCTTATCTTCGGCGGCCAGAGCCAATTCCATCTTCTTGGCATAGCTGCGCGATGGCTCGGCCGGCGGTAGTAAAATACTGTGAATACTTTCGCTTAAATCATATTCGTTTTTAAGCGAATTTTTGCGCGGGATCTTGTCCGTGTTCATAGGGAAATAATATCGCATTCGCGTGGCTTTGGGGCGGCGGCGATATATTCTCCGGGATGCGAATCAAACGGCTAATCTGCTTCAATAGAAGTTGAGGATCTTCTTTTACGGCTTCCATGCTGACCGTTCCGGTATCACTTTTTGAAAATGAATGAACATAGCTGTCGATTTTCGGATCAGCCGAAACGAAAACGATCTTTCCTGCCTTCTCCAGCAGCACCGAAATAACGAGCGCGGAGCGGAGCTGTCCCATGTTAGTTTCGTATTTGACTATGCTCGGTTCGCTGAAGCTGACTCCTGCGTGCGAAAAGGCGCGTTTCAGGTGCTCGCAATGGTCGAATAATAATTTGCTCCGATCTTTGTATTTATACAGGGCTTCCTGAACTGCTGACTCCTCTCCTTTGATCAGGGCATTTCCCAGCTCCAGCACGAGCGCGAAGTTATGGTCGGGTTCCAGCTCGCTCATGTTGCCGAGTTTGATGAAAAGCTCTATTTGCGCCAGCCCGAGGCTGTCGTCCATCTGCGCTGATTCCTGTCTTGCTTCCACAAGCTAACCCTCCGCGTCAAAAAAGCTTCGCCAAAGCGAAGATTCGATTTTGTCCTGGAGTTCAGCCAAGCAGCAAAGCAGAATAGCCGCTGTGCGATATATCTTCGGTCTTTAGTAAATGCACTTCGCAATGAGCGGAAAGCTCAGTGCCGAACCCCAAGTAGTGCAGCTTATCCTGCTAGATAAAGCATGCTTAAGAATGCTCCTCTTTCGGGAGTTTGTCAAGTGCGTTTTGCATTTACTTTCAGCAGGCGGCATCCGCCTGATTCAGGCTTCAGTTCTTGCCGCTGGCTACGGGCTCACCGCTGCGTGTCCAGTATTGCTCGCGATATTTGCGGTAATACTCGATGGTTTTGGCCAGACCTTCTTCCAGGCTTGTGCTTGGGCTCCAGCCTACAATGCGGGCGATTTTTGAAACATCTGAATAGAAATCGCCCGGTTCTTGTGCTTTGCGCTCCGGCGAAAACTCGGCATATTCCCATTTGCCCTGACCGGCGACTTTGATGATGGTCGTCACCAGTTCCATAAAACTTACCGGAATGTCCGAGCCGACGTTGAAAATTTCACCGTAAGCTTCGGGGGTGACTGCCGAACGCAGAATTGCATCGACGCAGTCATCTACATATAGGAAGTCTCTCAATATGCCGCCGTCGCCGAAAACTTTAATGGTGTCGTCATCGAGAGCAACACGCACAAACCAGTTACAAACACCGAAGCGCGAGTGCTTCATCTGGCTTCGAGGTCCGTAAATATTGCTCAGTCTCAAAAGTACGGAGCGAATTCCATGCACATCGTTGTAGACCTTTATGATCTTCTCTGCGCTTAGATTAGAAATTTCGTATATGCCTTTTGGATTGGTGGGCGCTTCTTCGTTAACAGGCAGTGACACTGATGGTCCGTATTGCCCGCGAGTGCCCGTGTAAACAACGACTGCGTCCTTATTATGTTTGCGCAATGCTTCCATTAATATCGCAGTGCCGGTGATATTGATTTCGATATCCGGAAAAGGATTGGAAAGGCTCATCAGATGGCAAACCTGACCAGCTAGATGGAAAACGTAGTCCTGATTTTTGACCAGGTAAACCACTGCGTTTTCGTCTCGAATGTCACAGTAGTTAATACGAACACGATCTTGAATTGGATAAAGGTTGAATTCATTGCCGCCGTAATCAGGAATCATGGCGTCCATGATTGTCACCTTGGCGCCAAGGTCGACCAGGCGATTCGCGAGGTTAGCACCGATGAAGCCCATGCCGCCTGTGATCAGGACCGACTTGCCGGCGAAACTCTCTTTAGTGATAGCAGTCATCTCTTAGCTCCTGCTCATATAAAAAATACGAAAGATGCAATTTGAGTGTTTTCCAGCCTGGATAAACACCCGAGGAATTATATTAGCACGGCTTTTTTGCGCTCTGCATGCTCGGCCGGCTGCCCATGAAGCGCCGTAGAATGAGGCAGAACAAATGATCGGCGGATACGGCGGTGGGGCGCTGTTCTCTGGCGACCGAGCTCTTTTATATATCCAATAATAAGGTGGATATTATGACAATTCAGGAGGACCTAAAGGCTACTTAATTCAAGGAGAGGGACCTTTCCCTTACTATTAGGGCTGAACATATTGACGACCCTTAGTAAGGAGACTTGCAGTGGTTTTGAACGTTCCGTTCGGCGACATGAAGCTTCGCTATCAAGAGATTCGTAAGGATATCGATGAGGCGGTGCAGCGTGTGCTCTCCAGCGGCTATTTCATTCTCGGTCCCGAGCTGGAAGCTTTCGAGAAAGCCTTTGCCGAGTATCTGGGTGTCAAATATGCAGTCGGTTGCGCTTCCGGTACTGAAGCCATCTACCTGGCTCTGGCCGCAGCTGGTGTCGGACACGGCGATGAAGTTATCGTGGTTGCGCATACTGCAGTTCCGACTATTTCCGCTATCTCGATGACAGGCGCTCAGCCTGTGTTCGTGGATATCGATCCCGCAAGCTATGTAATGGATGTTTCCAAAATCCAGGCAAAAATCACGGACAAAACTAAAGCGATTGTGCCGGTGCATTTGTACGGTCAAATGGTAAATCTTGACCCGATTCTGGCTCTGGGACAAGAAATGGGCATTCCGGTAATCGAGGACGTTGCTCAGGCAACCGGGGCTACATACAAAGGAAAGCAAGCCGGAAGCATTGGTGCTTTTGCTGCATTCAGTTATTATCCAAGCAAAAATCTGGGAGCCTTCGGTGATGGCGGTGCAGTCACCACCAATTCCAAAGAAGGCTATGAGAAGCTTTTGAAACTCCGTAACTATGGTCAGTCCAAACGCTATTATCACGACGAAATTGGCATCAACAGCCGTCTTGATGAAATTCAAGCTGCTATTCTGGCAGCTCAGATTCCTTACCTCGACGGCTGGAACAAGCGTCGCCGGGAAATCGCCAGAGCTTACACCGAAGGTCTGCAAGACCTGGTGATAGTTCCTCAGGAAAACGATGATTCAGTTCATGTTTATCATCTCTATGTAATTCAGAGCAACGACCGCGATGGTTTGCAAAAGTATCTTGCAGAAAAAGGAATCGGCACGCTGATTCACTATCCGGTTCCTGCTCATTTGCAAAAAGCTTATGAATACAGGGGCTACAAGCGCGGTGATTTGCCTGTTACGGAACTGATCACCAGACGAATTTTGAGCTTGCCCATGTTCCCCGAATTAAGCGACGAACAAGTCGCCTATGTGATAGCTGAAGTACGCAACTATCACTTGAAGAATCCGTCCGCTCAACTCGTGTACAGTCCGGATGTGTTCAGCACATCACAAACAGTCAGCAACCCCGCGTAGTCCCAACCTCGTCCCGGCAGATAATATGAATCGCACACAAACATCTAGCGCAAGAAGCCGAGCCGGAATTCCGGTGCAATCAATCTCCGTCGTTATACCGGCATATAACGATGAAACGACCATTGCAAGGTTGGTACAGGACACCGACTGTTTGCTTCAGGAAATTTCCAGTGATTACGAAATTGTTGTTATCAACGATGGCAGCAAAGACACAACCTGGAATGTTCTTCAGGATTTGACCAAAAAGTTCAAGAACCTGCGTTTGCTCAATCATGAACAGAATCAGGGCTACGGTCGCACAATCAAAGAGCTTTATATGTGCGGCAATAAAGAGCTCGTTTTCTCTTTACCGGGCGACTATCAGTTTGCACCGAAAGAGCTTCTGACCATGGCTCAGGGCTTGCACAAGAATGACTTTGTGATCGGTCATCGAGTAAAGCGCAATGATCCTCCGCGTCGCAAAATCCAGAGCGGCATCTACAACTTGATGTTGCGCATATTCTACGGATGCTCATTCAAAGATGTGAACTCAATCAAGCTTTTCCGCAAGGAAATCTTCAATCACATCAAACTTGAGTCCGATACGCCGTTTGTTGATGCTGAACTTTGCATTCGCGCTCACAAAGCCGGCTTCAAAGTTGTGGAAATTCCAATTGAGCATTTGCCGCGTCTGTCGCAGGGCGCCTCCGGCGGTAAATTCTCGGTGATCTGGGATACGTTCTCAGACCTCGTTAAGATGTCGAGCCGAGTCTAGAAGCAAATTGCTCTAACGAAGGCCTTTTGGTTTGGGAAGCACTAAGCTGCTTCCCAAATTGCTTTTTGGAATTCTGAGTTAAAAGAACCGGAAGAGGCTATTCTTCGTTTTCAACTGTAATGCCGGAGAATCGCTGCACAAAGTCACTTAAAGAGATCCAGAAATAACCGTGTTCCATTTTCATGCCGACAGCTTTATAGAGTCTTGTGCTTCCCCAGGGATTCCAGATAAGTACCGAATCACTTGGTTCATCATATCTGAGTACAGCCAGGCAGTGTCCGGGAACGCCTGTAGTGACAAGTCGGTGCCTGGCAAAAGCTTCTTTGATTACTCCTCTTATCCCGTCTCTAAGCAGGGGATCTGAAAACTTGAAGTGTTTGCTCTTGTGCCCGGTCAAATAATAAATCACCCTTCCCGAGTTTCCGCCATGCAGAGCTGTTACGTCCAGCTCTTCGACCATGTCGATATTTTTGCTTGAGGCTTTGACTGTAGCGTATGCTTTTTCCAGCAGCATCAGCCAGATGCCGTCATCACCGGCATCCGTGTAAGTGGCAATTTCGGCCTCGGTTGGTGCTGCTAAAACAATCGGTTCAAAATGTTTGAGTCGAACAGTAAAAGTATCATCTCGATTCGGCTCGATCATTCGGACCAGCTCTTCTGAGCGTTGCTCGGTCATCGAAGCTACCGGAGCCAGGAAGTAGCAATCGGAAGTCTGTCCTTGCCGAATGTGGGTAATATGAGGGCTACCGTACTTAAACAGCTGCGGTGCTTGTTTTTCTATCTTTCCAATACCGTTGTTGTAATATTTCACTAGGCTGACTGCCGGCTTTCCACCTAGTTTGTAGGCGGTTCGTAAGTCTTCGAACTCTTTCAGCGTAAAATCAGAAAAGCGATTGTCTTTGCGCATATCCAAGCGCTCTTGTGTTTTCAAGGCAGCCAGAGCCGCAGCTGCTTTTCCCCGGCAAGCCGGATCTTGCAAAGCTCTTGCAATCTCATTGCCACTCAGGATTCCGTCGCGATTCAGATCCCAGACTGCGAAGTTTGCACTTACTACATCGAAAAAATCACTGTCTTTTGAAGCCGCGTCCGCAGGCGGAATTTTGTCACAGAAAAGCACGGACAAGAAAGCGAAAAAAACTAACTTGGTGTTTTCGAAGGATAGGCTCAAAGCAAACAACCTTATCTATGGTTCGTCTCCTGACAGGCTGCGGCATTGCTGCAAATTTCCCTTATCAGTCCAGCTAATTCTAGAGGATCAAAGGGCTTTTGAATGATGCCTGCGACTGAGTAGTTCTTATACTCGGCAAGTTCTTGACTCTGTACGCTGGCTGTGACGAAAATGATTGGAATCTTTGCTGTTTGTGTTTTGCTTCTAAGCCGTGACAGGGTTGCCGGACCATCTAAGCCAGGCATTTTTACATCTAGTAAAATGGCATCCGGTTGTTTTGCCTCTGCAATCTCGATGCAGGTCTCTCCAGAGTCAGCCAGGTAAACTTCGAAAGACTGAGTAAGAGCAAGTTTCATGAGAGTGCGGATTGTTTGATTATCGTCCACCAGAAGAATTGATTTGATTTCAAGCTTGGGTTCCACCGTAACCTCTGCTGTCTGAATTTTGCTTGCAAGCTTATTTGCTAAGCCAACTTAAATTCTCGTGATAAGCCGCTGCCGCTGTATTCTTGTTCAGTTTCGCGCTGGTAACTCTTGCGCCTTCAATGGCTTTGGTTTGCAGCTCGGGATCTTTGCTTTGTTCGCAAATGCGGCGAAAAGCTGCCAGTGCATTTGTCAGTTGGCCGGTCTTGTAATAGGAAACCGCCAGCATCAACCTCGCTTCTGAATTGTCCGGCTCCATCTTTAAGACGGATTGCAGGGCCACTATCGCTTCATTAAACTTTCCGGCCTGGTAGAAGTTGACAGCGTCGAGAACCGAAGATAGATCGATTGAGTCAACTAACGTTGTGTTCAGTGTCTCATCCATTTGAACAAATCCTCTGCGTATAAGCCTTTCCGCAAATTTGCCGTGTGCAAGATGCCGGCTTATATTTTTAGTGTCCAATCCGGAACTCTGCGAGGATTGGTCATTTCCATCAAATCATGATGACCATGAACTGTGCGTGTGCTCAACGTGAATAATGCGTGATTTTTCTGTTAAATCGACTCTTCCAAGTGGTTTTTGGGAGAAAAACTGTAACCGCGGCTTCTTGTGTATCTGATAATACTTCCGTCCGAGTCTCCCAACTTCTTGCGCAGATTTTTTATATGGGTTCGCAAAGTGTCGGCAGCGCTGGTTGTATCGCTTGGCCAGAGTCGATGCAGGATTGCTTCAGCTGTGAATGCTTTGTTAGGAAAGCGCATGAGCAGCTCAAATAGGGCAAACTCTTTTGGCGCAAGTTGAACTTTGTCCACACCAATTCTCAGTTCCAGCGTATTTGGATCAAGCTCAAAGTCGCCGCTGGAGAGCTTCTCGGGAATCACCGCTTTGGGACGGCGCAGAAGCGCGCGAATTCTGGCCAGAAGCTCTTGAGCATCAAATGGTTTTGTAACGTAATCATCAGCTCCGCCGTCAAGAGCCTCGACCATATCAGCTTTGGTTCCTCTGGCTGTGAGCATGATTACCGGCGTCACCCCGCCTAGCCCCCTGAAACGACGGCATAACTCACTGCCGCTTCCGTCGGGCAGGTTCCAGTCCATGACAATCAAATCGTACTCGTTTGCGTTCAAAGCATTCTGCGCTTCTTCTGCAGTTTCAGCCAGATCTACCAGGTGACGATCTATTTCCAGGCATCGTTGAATAATGAAGCGCAGGCTTCCGTCATCTTCTACAAGTAGGAGCTTAGCCATGCTCAGCCCTCGGTACATTGCCCGCTTGGGAGTTCAAACCAGAAAGTTGTTCCTTTTTCAGCCGCGTTTTCGAAATCAATTTTTCCCCCATGCTGATCAACTATGGCTTTGCTGATTGCTAAACCAAGACCCGTGCCGCTTTGATTTTCTTCTGTATCTTTACGTACCCGAAAAAATCTGGAAAACATTTTGCTGCGTGATTCTGCCGGAATACCAGGACCCATGTCCTGAATCTTGAAGAGCACTTTTGATTCAAGGCATTTTGCGCTTAGTGAAACTGTGGATTCAGGCGGCGAGAATTTTATTGCATTTGAAAGCAAATTTACCAGGACTTGATGAATTAGCTCCCCATCACATATGAGCTCGCAATTGGCTTCAAGCCTCTTTGATATTGAAATGTTTTTTTCGGCTGCCAGATACTGTATGGACGAAACTGCGTCAATGAGCAAGTCTTCAAGTGCGCAGGATCCCATCTGCAATTGCATCGAGCCTGCTTCAATTTTGCTGAGATCAAGAAAGTCATTTATGAGATTAGTGAGCCGGTCGCACTCTTGTTTTGAAACTTTCACTACTTCTGTGATGCTCGGAGGTAGATCGTTTTTTGAGAGTTCAAGAATTCCCAGACCTGCCCTAATCGAGGCAAACGGGGTGCGCAATTCGTGGGACACGGTTGAATAAAACTCGCTCATTCTTTGTCTTGCTAACTGTGCTGATTTCAGTTCTGCGCTAAGTGACTCGGCTTCCTTACGAACTTCGTCCGCACGGGACAAAACTCTTGTAATCCAGTAAGTGGATAGGGTCAAGAGTACCGACATTGCCGACGCTAAAATTGCCACCCCGAATTCAATCGGGTAAAGTCCACTCTCTTCGCCTCTCATAATGATCCATCCGAAAATCAGAGGAAGCGAAATTCCAAAAGGAATCAATCTGCGTGCCAGGTAACCCGGCGGCGTATCCTGGGAAAGCACAGCCAGAGGACCTTTGTCCGTAAACAAGCATAAAAATCCGACAGTCAAAGAGAAAACACAAATTGCGCTGGTTATAGACATCTCTGTAAATCTGCTGATGCGATAAAAAAGAGGCATGTCGTAGAGATATCCGATTAATGCAAAAGCAGCGATAGCCAAAACCAGTAAAGCCAGAACGGCGCTTACATTTTGAAGAATCTTTCGCCCGGAGCTTGCGCAAAGGAGGCTGCCTGAATAGGCAAGCAGCGCCATAGCTGTGTTTGGCCCCATTCGACCGGGATGAGTATGATTAATCTGAGCGCTGATATCAATTGCCAGCGCCTGGTCTATCCCTAAGTTCAGTCCAAAAAAAATCTCCGATAAAGTTGCCAGCGCTATGATGGAAATTGCAAATACGAGGAGCCGGGTGTAAAAGCTGAACGCTCTTTTCTCCGGCTGCTCCTGCTGTTTAGACAATAGAAGCGTTGCAATGGCAGCCATACATATTGCCAGGGCGGCATTCGCTTTGGTTGTGGCAGGTCCTAAGATTGGATGCATGAGGATCGGAACCTGGTAAATCCAGCCGAGCAAGACCCCTCCAGATACCAATACCGTAACCCAGGTAAGTATCCTTGAAAGAGAGCGAAAACTTTGGATCAAAGTCTCTGCCAAATGAAAACTCATGCCTCAGGCTAACCCACATGGTGATCATAAGGCAGAATCTCTGTCAGTTGAAGAGCTTGCCGGACATTTCAAAATATCGCTGAGAATTTCTTCGTCTATCTTGAATTTAAAGAATCCAGAGTGTCAGTCAATCGGCCGAGTATAACCGACCCTGCCATAGCTCCACCTGTGCCGAGTTTGTACAGTGGAGCGCCGGAGCTAGATGACGCGACTTTCTGTATGTATGGCGTTGCCAGAAAATCTGCCGGGATAGCGAGTTTTTGGCGACCGCTTAAATCAGATAGAAGGGCTCCATATTTTGTGACCTGTTCTACATGCAACGCGCGTCCTTTCAAGCTTTCCCAGCGCCAGTCGTCTTTGATAGGTGAATGAGAAATTTCAGGTAGAGCAATTGTGTCTCCGGCAGATAGTTTCGCCGGCTCGATCTTCAAGAAATGTGCAGTGGTCAGGTCTTTCGGTGCTATCCGGAACCTGAAGTCTATTATGCCGATTACCTCTTTTGTTCCCTCGATTAAAGCACCTTGCTGACCGACTTCTTTGACCGTGTACAAAGTATTTTCAATTTCTCGAGCTTTTGTTTTGTAATCATTGCTGTGAAAATCTCTGCGCTCCAATATTTGATATTTACCTGACGGAATCCAGTGTCCATCACTAATTGTCAGCGTTTCACCTTCGACTGCATCCACTGCACGTTTGCTCGGATCTGCCGCTGAGAATTTTCCTGAGCGTTGAACTTCACTGGCCTGTGCCCCATAAGTTGAATCATTGAAAGGATCAAGCGGTTTCAATTTCATCGTGCCGTGTGTCAAAGTTGGATCCACCTCAATGGAGGTGAGCCTTTTATCTGTTGTTAGTATTCTATCTCCCGGACTGAGTTTAAGCGGCTCGTTTGAAATTTTCAGGGCGGCGCGAGGGTCTAGCGGAAGGTCAGACCTTAGTATAGCCGGGGATAGTTCCTTAAATTCATAAGGGACCGTGTTGCCGTCGCTATGTTTGACTTGAACCGTGCCATAGCTGGGATAATTGCTCAATTCTGTGATGACGCCGCTTTCTCCTGCCTGAGCCTTATCTTGCCGGAGCCGAACTTTACTTTTGCTTATGACATTAGTGACTTTTACCTGTGCCCCTTCGAGCGCCGTTCCGATTCCGTCACTTGCTGGATAACGGTGATGAATTCGCGAGTTGCGCCTGATTTCGAACTCTCGTTGTGACATTGCTTCGGCATCCGATAGTGCCGTGATTCGATTGAATGGCTCATTCAGAATAGCTTCGCTCGCAATCTTAGGTGCCATTCTAGTTGCGATGCCTGCTCCAAGACCAGCCCCAAGACCTCCCCCAAGACCGCCCGCCGCGTACTCCATAGCTCCAATTCCGATGTTGCTTGCGGCCTGTTCTCTTGCTGTAATTACGTCGCCGGTTTTGTATGCATGTGCCAGCGGCATTCCGACGCGCATAGTCCAATCAACTGCTCCAAGCCCGGCAAATACCGGTGCGCTTCTCTCAGCAGTCTCGAGGATTCCGTGACTCAGTGATTTGCCGAGAAGCCCTGGATTTTTTACGGCACAGGCAATACCGGCGCCAATTGCCACACCGATTAAAACCTGCTCGCCCAGCTGCAAGGGATGCTCTTTTGCATGTTGAATTGCTTTTTCCTGGATCTTGAACGGTAACTCGGCGGTGCAAAAAACCGATAGGCTATCCTGAACTTTCATGCTCATTGTACGCAGTGGAGAATCGTCTTTAATTGATAACAAGCCGCTCGTGCTCAGAAGCTTATCTGAATCAGGTCCCTCATTTATTCCGCGATTCTCTTTACTTTCCTGTTTTTCGGACTGCCTGCTTGAAACTAGATCTGACATTGTGATTCTCTCCCACCGTCCTGGGCTCCCGCCATATCAAAAAATCGCCAGGATATGAGACAGAGTTTAGTTATCAAGTGTTGCCGGGTTGTTGCCGGCTGAAGCACCGCGCAATCAAGAATCTTTCTGTTAATTCTTAAAGGGCTTTTGAGCTTTTACGAAGCTCATTGCGGCTGCTGTTTTCAGGATTCTATGAGATAAATCCCGGTTGCGTGCGCCACCTGAAAGCAGGCTTCTCAGAAGGCTAATATTGCTGAAGGCTGAGGCAAGCGAGAATTCAGAGCTATATACAAGGTTGTTTTTGATAACTGTTTTTTGCTGGTTGCGATAAGCGATCTTGGCTGGACTCTGCACTGATTTCTCTTTGTGGACAAGCACAAATTGATGCCCCGGCGGCAGGATCAGTTTTTCGTTTTCTGCGTCCAGGAAAACCGCAGCATTGTGCTTGTCATAGAGGTTGAGTATGGACGTGCTATCACCATCGCCGTTGAGCAGCACTATGGAGCCTGCCGCAATTCTTAGATCAAGTTCGCCGATTTGAATTTTAAGTTCATTGATAGGAGCAAGAATCACTATCCCCTTTTGAAAGGTAAATGAGTTGAGCTTATCATCGCGAGAATTTGCCGGGGCAAGATTCGAGATTAGGCTGCCTTGCTCAAGAAGCACACCGTTTGCCAGAGCCCGGCTTATTATTGATTCGGCAATGTCGATCTCGCCTTGCAGCAGAAGTCCTCCGGTCAGCACTGGAGCGTTTGCGCCCGGCTTTTCTTCAGAGTTCTTGCTCTTTTCTGAAGGTCCAAATGATCTGTTCAAAGTGTCGGTCGGAACTCTTTCAGTCAAGCCGAGTCCGGCTCCTCTTAAAGCGGCAGCAATTGAAGATAGATCAAAGCTGAATGTTTTGGAACTTAGTTTCTGCTCCGTCGGCTGTGGATTCGGTGGCTTTGGGAAGCAATCCGGGCAGGGGGTGGCTAATACTTTGTTGCCTATTAGCGCTACTGAAACAGTTATTGGATTTGCAATAAGATTGCCCACATCGACGACGTTGCCGGCATGAACGGTGCCGGAGCCCTCCAGAAGCAGTGCAGTGCATAGCGGTGTTATGAATGAAATTGCCCCTGAGTCATCGGCGTTATTTCGGGCGGAGATCAGACCATCTATGGTGCTGCGCATGAAGTTGCCGTTGCTGACCAGTGTGACCTGCCCGCCCTTGCCGCTCTGTCCGTCTGCGCGAATTTCCGTAGCTGCCAGTAGCCTTGTATGAGGAGCTGAAACAATGCCGACGAGTCCGCCGTTCATCCCGCCGTTTGCGAGTAAATTTCCTGAAATGCGATTTGTGCCGACACCTGCTCCAATGATGAAGTCATTGCTGCTGCTATTGCTTACGAGAATGGCTCCGGCGTCGGCACTGTTGCTGGAAACGTCGATACTACTGCCGTTGCCGTTGTTGCCGCTTACGACAATGCCGTTTGCCGAAAGCAAAATGAGACCGCCATTTCCATTTACCGCAGTCAGGTCGGCGCACTGAGCATTCAAGCTGCCTGCTGCCGACAAAACTGCCAGCCCGCCATTACCGGTGCCTGCGGCAGAAGCGTTTATTTTACTTAGAGATAAGTTTGAGAATGTGCCTACAAATATTCGTCCGGCATTCTGATTTCCAAATATTGCAGCGGCGCTCAAATCACCAAGGGTGGTGTCACCCGCCGTCGATACAGAAATGTAACCCTGATTTCCGTTGGCAGAGATATTGCCGCTTGTGACCGTGCCGGAGCCATTGATGGTGACTTTGCCGGCGCTGTTGCCGCTGGCGCTTATATTTGCAAGTGATACGGATAAGCCGGCATTAACCGTGATATTGCCTGCGTGGTTAATGCCGTCGGCCTTGATATCGCCTGCGATTATTGAAGTGCCTGCGCTTATATTAATTGGAGCGGCATTTATCAATGAATTGTTGCTGACGGTTCCAAGTTGCAGATTTCCAAAACTCAAAAGCGTAATTTCGCCGCCGTTGTTTCCTTCGGAGGACAGATTCCCAATATTTACTGAATTGGCTCCAGTTACCAGAATATTGCCGCCCTGATTCGTTGCTCCGGCGTTCAGCCCCGCTGCTGTGAGCGAGGAGCCGGCAGTCAGAATCAGCGCGCCGCCGGAGTTTAGCCCCGTGCTGGAAATATTGCCGCTGTTCAATGCTCCGCCGCTTGTCAGAATGATCTTTCCGCCATTGAGCCCATTGGCGCTTAAGTTATTGCTGCTCAAATTACCGCCTGCAAGCACGATAATATTGCCGGCTTGCGCTGCCGAACTTGTGTCTATTGCTGCCGTAATTGTGATCGCACGGTCATTGCTCAGTGTTAAAGAAGCCAGATTGGGGCTTGTGGGATTGAGGATTAGATCGCTATTTGAGTTGGCGATTGAAACATTTGCGCTGCTTGTGAGGTTGATGATGCTGCTTGCGCTGCGAACTGTTATGTCTCCGTTTGCGGAGTTTAAATTCAGCAGGGGGCTGTAAACCGTGTTATTCAGTCCGTTGCTTATTCTTCCCTGTCCGGATGAAACAAAGTTGGCCGCAAGATCTGCGTACACAGGTCCGCCAAGTATGATCTCACTGTTGACGCCGCCTGCTTGCAAAGATATTACTGCTGCTTTCAAGACACCTG
>JAIEPM010000293.1 GCA_019748395.1 Candidatus Obscuribacterales bacterium | reverse complement strand
AGCTGAGAAAGCGGAGAGCTTCGTAGCCCATGTGGTTATGAATGATATCGAATTGACCAATGCGATTCTCAAGTTCGTGTATTTGTCTGAGGCTATAAGCGGACCATCGTCTTTGAGGGACTGATTCATCCGCACGCAAGGATTTTGAATTGACCGAAACTAGTTTGGCTTCAGTTCTGGAATCGGCGGATGCGAAAAGAGTGACTTCGTGTCCTAGAGCTACTAATCCCTCGGTCAGTAAGCTGACAATTAATTCCGTTCCGCCATATTGCAATGGGGGAACTGCTTCTGCCAGAGGTGCCAATTGTGCGATCCGCATTATTTCCTCTTCTAAGCTTCAACAATAACTTTCAAGTTTCCTGACTTACGCAAAACCTTTGTAAATGTAGCTCCCTCTTGCGTTTCAAAAGCCAGGCTTAAAGACGCATCGCCAATTCTCAGTCCACGAAGTGTAAAAGTTTCAAACCATTCAGGCAGAATCGGATTTATTATGCGAATAGACTTGTTTTTAGCATCAGCCTGAAAGTTCAAGCATGAACTCAGCATGTGAAGAAGGCTGCCGGCCGCCCATGCTTGCGGCGAACATGAAACTGGGTAATTGACCGGCTTCAATGTAGCTTCTCGCTCAAAGCCGGAAAGTAATTCCGGCAGTCGATGATCATCATCATTCATCGATATTTCTACAATTCCATTCAGTATTTTCATGAAATCGTCAATTCTGCCCAGTTTGCGC
Source organism: Candidatus Obscuribacterales bacterium (assembly GCA_019748395.1). GTDB lineage: Bacteria > Cyanobacteriota > Vampirovibrionia > Obscuribacterales > Obscuribacteraceae > JAIEPM01. Next base: position 16,108 of record JAIEPM010000293.1, on the reverse strand, counting down.
ATGCCGTCTGCAATTATTGCATTGTCATGCGGCCAGACCGAGCCGTTGTGATAGCTGATCGGATTGAAAGAACTGCATTTCTCCGAAAGAGTGCGAATCCCCCAGCCAGAATACATGTCGTTGCCTATAAGTCTGTCTGCAACCGCGTTGCCTTGTTCTCTGTCCAAGATGCCTGACCATAAAGCATGACCGGCGTTGGAACTAATAACACCGACTTGATGATCGTATTTGTCCAGTGCCAGGCACAAATAGCGTTCGGTTGGCATCCAGAAGTCCTTAAGAAATCTTTCTTTCAGATCTTGAGCGTCTTTCGTCAGTGTTTCAGCCAGTCGACTCTGTCCCATGAGATCAGAGAGCTCTGCCAGTTCTTTTCGGGCTTTGTATAAGTATGCTTGTGCTTCAAGAATAGCAATGGGCTCTTCGGCCAGGCTGCCGTCAAAATGCATTATACAGTCGTCAGAATCTTTCCATCCCTGGTTTCGGAGCCCGTTTTTTGTAGCACTATATCTTATGTAGCCGCCACCTTGCGCTTCTGCTTTGTTGAGATAGCTCAAAGCTGCTTTAACGGCTGGCCATAGAGAGCTTACAAAGTCCAGGTCGGCGGTCCATTTGAAATATTCGCAAATAAGAATGAGCCAGAGTTGTGTGGCGTCTACCGTACCGTAATACGGAGAATGTGGAATTTGCCCGCTGCGCGCCAGCTCGCCTAGGCGCAGTTCGTGCATGATTTTGCCTTCTTCTTCGGCTTTGAAAGGATCGTTTTTTTTTCCCTGATAGGCTGCGAGTATTTCGATGCTTTCACGGGCCATGAAAGGGATGTAAGGCACTGCTTGTATTCCGGCTATTGCGCTGTCTCTTCCGAAAACCGATGCGTACCAAGGTAAGCCGGCTCCAATGCCGAAGCCCTTTGGTGTGGCTTGTCTCAGGATGTAAAAGTCGTTAATTGACCTTTCGATCGAAAGATTGAAAAGTTCATTGGCTGTTTCAAGATGAGTGCTATTAATTCGCCATTGCTTAAAATTATCGTCGGCATTCTGTCTGGCTTCGTTGAAGTCGATTTCTGCGTCGGAAGCAGCCATACTTACAGTATCCATTCGATTGTCAATGCGTAGAGTCAGAGTCGCGGCTTTGCGATCAGAGAGTTTGAGTTTGAATTTTGCGCAGCCGTCATTTATTTCGAAGGGTTTGTTGCCCAGAAATTCAATGATGCTTTCAAGTAGAATTCCGTCTGAGCCCTGATAAGCCAGGTAGATAGCTGAATTGTCGGATTTACTCGTAGGTTTCATGCGTTCGCCGCGGCTGTTAAGGTTTAATCCACGAACTTCAAACATATCGGCGAAATCATTCTGAAATTTCATTTCCAGCTCTACTTCGTAGTCCTCTTTAGCAAAACTTTGAACGCTGATTTGTTCCCAGAGATGGTGGCTCAACACCAGTTTTCTCTTCAGAGTGATTTTTTGTTGTGGAATTTGATCCATTTGCGGATTGGTATAAAGAAAGCGTGCTGAATACCCCTTGTGTAAATCGCTGGAGAGAAGGCTTAATGGAACGCCATTTAAGTAAAGCTCCCATTGACTCAGCTGTCTTGTGTCATGTCTGTAATAACCATAGCCCAGGGTATTGCAGGCTGGAATCTGTGCAGCTTCATTTAAAACCAGAAAATGATTGCCGTTTTTCAGGACCATGCGGGGATGAGCTGCGTCAGTCAAAACGAAAGGCATGCCGGCGCAAAGCGGCCTTGGATCAACCTCATAAGAGACAGTCTTTTTTGACGGAGACATTTCTTGTTTTGTCATTAAATTACTCCGCAAAGCTTGATTCTTCACGTCGACCAGCTTCTATTTTAGCGCAGCTTTGCCAGACTACGCTGATACTCGATAAGTTCTGCTCAGGCGGCTTTCGAAACTTCTTATTTAAATGTATAAACGGCTCGGCACTTTTTGGACTTTTCTCCGTCCTTCCCTCAGTTAGATGGTTGAGGGTTTTCGGTGAGATCTCCATCATCGAGTCAAGGAGCCTATTTCAGGCAGCAAGAAACACGAAATGCGAATTTGAAAATAGCATCATTGGTGGTGTTGCCCCAAATTTGCGCTATGATGGAAATAACACCGACTTGGAAGTCGACCACTGGAAAATCAGATCAGCTGGTCGCGAACAGGAGGTCTATAGAATGGAGTTTTACAAAATATTTGACCGTTTCTTTTCGAGAGACGGAGCAAAAGTGCTACGAAAAGATATGCCGAATGTTACTTTGGCGAAGATGCGCCTGGCGTCCCATCCAGATGCCAAAGCCTGCATCTTGAAAAAATTGTCCAGGCATGCCTGCGAGAGTATTGTTGCTCGTGTGGCTGAAAATGCCAATACTGAAGTTGATGTGCTTGAATCTCTGCTAAAGCACCCTGATCCTAATGTTCGCATTGCTATTACAGAAAATGCTAATGCGCCGGTCCGTATTTTGTTGCTGCTTGCTGCAGACCAGAATGTGGACGTTCGCTATAGTTTGTCTGAAAATCACAATATTCCGCCATCAGTGCTGGCGGTGCTCAGCGAGGACGAAAACCCGTATGTTGCAGACAGGGCCGCTCGGACTTTGAGGCGTGTAGAAAATGCCGGGTCTTCGAAAAACTTTGTCTGGTTTCCTTTCGTAGCAAAGAGCCAGAAGCAAGATATGGGATAGAGACTTTGACTCTTCTGCCCGTGAGATTCGGGCAATTGTTCTGAAAAATTTAGCGCAGCAAAGCGAAGCCCCGGTTGAATTGCCGGGGCTTCGCCGTTTTAAAACCGGATTTTGATAGTTCTCAGCGTTTTGAGACCAGCGATTTTCTTTCCATTTTTGAAGCTTTTGCTTCAATCGAACTTATCTTCTTCTCGATTTTGCTTTGTTCTTTGGCGTTCAATTGTGGACTTAAAGCAAGATAAGCTTTGTATTGAGAGCTTGCATCTCGCAGCATCGGATAATCAGGCCGTTGCTGTTTTTGAATTGTTTCAGCCAGAAGCAGGCGAGCCGACGCGTCTTTGGGATTGTTGAAAATAGCGGCTCTAAGTTGATCTACGGCGCTGTTGTATTGTGATCGGCGGCAGAGATCTTTTGCAAGAGTCATATGGCGCCGAGCTTCGTCTTTGATGGCTGAGATCCGAGTTAGTCCTCGTTTGGCTCTCGACTCGGAGCCGGGAAATGCTCTGGCTTTGTTATAAGCGGCTTCGGCGCTATCGAGGTCTTTCAGCATGCAAGCCAGATCTGCAACTGCAAATGTTTGCTTTTGATCTTTTGCATTGGCAATCAATGTGTTGAATTGTTGGCTTGCTTCCTGAAATCTATTTTGACTCAGCATCAACTCTGCATAAGCAACTCTTTCACCATCATTAACGGGCTCACGTATGCCGCTGAAATCAACCGCTTCGCCTGAGAGTGCCCTTAACTTTGCCTGCGCTAGGCGCAGAATCATGTTGTTTGGTGCCAGACTAATTGCTTCTTGAATCTGTTTTTCTGCCGATTCATAGTCATCGCTTGCAAAAAATGCTGCCTGACCTTCCTTCTGGGTTTTCATGTAAAGAGCCGTACTCAACCCGTCAACTGCAACCGTGCTTGAAGGATTCAGGGCAAGAGCGGAGCGATAGGCTTTAATTGCGTCATCAATTTTTTCAGCTTTCAAGCTCAGGTCTGCGACTCTTTGATTCAACTCAGGCGAATCCGGATTCATCGCCAGTCCCGAGTGTAACTCTGCAATGGCGTGTTCAAGATCGCCACGGCTTTCTCTTAGATCTGCAATGCGCATATAAGAAGAGGGATTCTCGGGCTTTATGCGAATCGATTCTTGATATTCGCGCAATGCACCGACAGTGTTTCCTTGCATAGCATAAGCTTCGCCCAGAGCAAGATGTACAGGCGCGCTATTTCGATTTAAGTAAAGAGCGGTGTTCAACTCCCTAACTGCATCATCGGCTTTTCCTTCCTGCAGCGAAAGTTTACCCAGTCCGTAATGCGCGCTTGAGTTTTTGGAATTTATCGCGATCGCTCTTTTCAGCTCGCTTCTTGCCTGGCTGTTTTGCCCCAGGCTGAGTCGTGTCAAGCCAAGAGCTGCGTGAGCTGCTGAATACTGATTATCGAGCCGACAGGCCTTTTCGAATTCTTCAGCAGCTTCGCTTAGACGGCCTTCCTCCTTTAAGATTGAACCCAGCATGTATCTGCTTTCAGGCATTTGCGGGTCTGAATTGATAGCCTGTCTGGCGTAACTTTCGGCTTCTGCCATCATTGCCTGACGGCTCTTAATAACCGTTCCGGACGATGATTGAAGTCTGTTCAATAAAACCAGAGCTTTTCCTGTTCTTGCCAGGGCATTATCCGCTTCGGCCGCTAAAACTTGATCTAGTTGACTGTCTGCGCCGTCCAGTTTGAACTGCATAGCCAGAGCAAAGCCAAGACCTGAGCGAGCTGCTTTGTCATGCGGGTTTCTTGCGAGAGCTGCACGGAATGATTTTTCCGCTTTTTCATAATTGGCATTGAGAAGTTGACTTTGAGCACGTGAGCTAAGCACAGTAACTCTGCCCTTGAACAACTTAGCTTGTCTGAACGGTGTTGCTTTCAGCGGCGTTATCGAGTCTGCCGCCCAGCTTGCTTTGCACGAGAAAATGATAGTGCCTGCTACCAGCAGCCATAATCCTTTGCCGGGACTCTTCATGATTTATCTCCTCTATCTAACTGAATTTTGCTGGGTTGAACGAACTGTTGCTTGCTGCCACCAGATGAATCTCGGGGATTTCCGTGAGGCTGCTGAAGGTTTCCCACCAGTCGCTTAGCTGATTATTCGCAAGGGTGCTTTTCATTCTTAGCGTTCTGATCTGCCTTTCTTTTAAAGGCATGCAGAGAGCTCTGGCGATTGACTGAACTGTTTGTTCTTGCTTTTCCGGATCGGCCGGAAGTGCTAAATGACCAAGTTCGGCGTGAACGCCTGCTCCCTGAGAAAGCAAGAGAACACCTGGCTGGCCGTCCTGGCAAGCCACGAATTCTTTTGCGGTCAGATTGAGACCGTCTCGGACTGGATTTACGATCATGGCTTGAGCATGTCTGTACAAATATGCAAGCTCAAGACTGTTTAGACCGCCTTCAATCCATGAAATGGGTTGCCAGTTGTCTTGTCGCCAGCGGTTGTTGACTGCGCCTGCCAGTGCTCGGCAAGCTTGCCAGTAAGCATCGAATTGCTCAAGCCCTGGTCGGGACCTGCCGCATACCTGGGCGAAGCTCACTGAGCCAAGCCATTCTGGATGTACTTCAAAAAAACGATCGATGATCAAAAACCGTTCTTTTACTGATTTTGTATAGTCGCAGCGATCTACCGAGAGGATGAAAGTCTTGTTTGCCAGGCTTCTCAGCTCATTAGTCTGGGGGCTGCTCAGGCTGTCTTCGGCAAGTTTATGCCAGTAGTCTATTTCGATTCCCAGAGGATGAACTACTATTTTGCATTTGTGACTGCGCCCGCTCAATAGCCGTGAAGCTCCTCTTTCTCGGCGATTTAAGCGACGCTTCCCTGAATCGCGAGCTTCCTCCGGTATTGGCTCGACAGTGAAGCTATTTGAGTCCAGCTGATAATCGCTCAGGTTGTCGTTTATATAATTTTGAAAGTTAGTCGCATATTCTTGGGTATGAAAACCAATTGCAGCTGCTCCCAGAAGACCACGAACGATTTCATTTATGATTCCTTTGTGCTCGTCGGCTACTTGTTTTGGCCATGGAATATGCCAGAAAATCACTGATTTGTGTCCATATATATTCAGCCATTGCGGTAGCAAGGACATCTGATAATCTTGCACGAAAAACTCATTTCGATTTCTCGAATGCAAATAAAGGTATTCGGAAAGCAGGCGATTGAAAGCTTTGTAATGCTCATAATTTTCCTGTGAAAATGAAATGTGCTGTGGCAGATCATGCATTAGAGGCCAGAGAAACTCGTTGCAGAAGGCATAGTGACCTTGTTTTACAGTCTCTGGAATCAGCGCCACAAGCCGGCTGTCAGCGTCCTGTGCCGCTAAGACTTCCAGAGTCCTGTTTTTGACGTACCACCAGCGGGAACTCGAGGATGCGTTCTGATGCCAGGCGCTTGCAAGTCCGCTTGATACTCCACCGGCAACTCCTGGACCTCTGTATGAAAGTATGTCCATTTTTTTTGGCTCCTTAATTGAATCTCGCACAGAACCCACTTTTGCGTTGTCGGTGCTGACGGGAGATTCGCTGTCTGGTTCCCTTAAATTTGTGTTTTCTAAGCTGATTGACTGCCTGGCTTCCTGAGCAGTTTCAGCACACTAGCTGAGCTGCTTCTGGTTCTGCCGATGGTGCAGAAAGGCATCGCGATTTGCTGTTTCTTTAATCAGCTTAACAGCCTGAAAATGGCTTCGGACTTATCTTGGGCTTTAGATCCGATGTGATTTATAAGTGACGAAAAAAATCTATGCAAAAGAAAAAGGCGTTCTATTGATAGCTGAAAATCCGGAACTGCTCTTTTGCTGCGGCAGAGGGTCATAACATAATTGTTGCAAAATTTACGGGAACAAATCAAAAAACATATAGATTTCTCCTAATTCGTAAGGGTTATCCCCGATGATTCGGCAATGAGACCGTCAGACTTCAAACTAGCTGATAGTATTTGAAGTAGAACGTATTCGTCGAAGATGGACTTCAGTCTTTATATATTTGCTGTTTGCCTGAGCAGAAAGATCTCGCAACAGTAATCTGAAAAGTCCCTTTCATAACTAACCAGGCTCAGCATATGAATCAGAGCTGGGCACGACAGGTAAGATAGGAGAATGAACATGCAAACACTCATGCTTAAACAAGAAGTTGAGCCCAAGCTTTTGACATTGGGTAAATTCATTAAACAGAAAAGAATGTCATTGGGACTATCGCAAGAAGAACTTGCAGATCGTGCCGGACTGCATCGTACGTATGTCAGCGATGTCGAGCGAGGAATTCGCAATCTGACTCTCGGCGCAACCTGGTTTATCGCTCACGGTCTGGGTCTTGATCTGAGAGATATGATTGAAGCTATGGATGCTACACCGGAGAATACCGAGATAGCGCCGGGTCAGTTTCCAGTGCAAGATTTTTCTGTGAGCAGAGGAAGTTAAAAAAGACTGCTCGCTTCAATAACAAATAATAAGCAACAGTCCTCTTGGCGGTGCTCTCAGTTTCGCATTCCCAGATGAGGATTTAGCAATGAAATATTTCAATCGAAAGCCCCCGTGCTTGCCGCTAGGGATGAGTTTGACTTTGGCTCTTGCTGTTTTTGCACCTGCTATTGCAGAAACAGGCGGGGCTCTTGAGAAGGTGAAGATAACACCTTCTGGGAACAGCATTATCCAGAAGGGTTATGTCAGCTCAGCTCCAAGTCCAGTCAGGTTGGCTGGTGAAGAGGTTTTCAGCATTCATGCCGATGCCGGAGGCTTCACTGCGCAGGAGCGAAGCTTGATCATTGAACGCAATCTCAATAATGCTTTGATTGCCGCAAGAGATCGCAGCCCCGACTCCGTAGAGCTTGTCACAGTAAACGGTCTGCCTGTGATCAGGTTGGGCTCCAAGCACATCGTCACTATCGATAATCGGCTGGCTCAGTTGCATGGCACAACTTGTGCTCGCTTGGCTGAAGAATGGGCGAATAACATGCGTAAAGCCTTAGCCGATTCGACACGAGTCAATAATTATGTGGCTCAGCTCGCCGGCGATTACTTGTACTCCCCATATTCTTTGCCTTACAGGAAAGCCCAATGGCAGGCTGCTCGCCTCAATCACGCCGCTGGTGAAGCACGAGCTGACATGCCTCTTGATCTGACAAGCTCGGCCAGCGTCAGAGACGAAGGCTTCGATTCAATGCTCAAGCGCGATCCTGTGGCTGCTGAAATTCATTTTCGCAAAGCTCTTGCTATGGAAGCGGGAAATGAACGGGCTCATTACGGTCTTGGAGCAGCCTTACTGAAGCAAGGACGTGTGGATGAAGCCATAGCGGAACTCGATATGGCAAGATGGTTGGATCCCGACGATGCTCAAGTTCACCTTGCACTTGGTGAAGCCATGGAATCGAAAGGACTTGATCGAGCTGCCATTGAGAGGTATCGAGAAGCCGGGCTCTTGCATCCGGAAGATCCTACGCCTGCCTTATACATTGCCGACATAAGAGAATCACGTGATGACATAGGCAAGTCCGTTGTCGAATTGACTGAGGCAGCAAAAAACTGTCCGCAAAGTGATTACTTGAGACTTCGCCGCAAAGATCAAATCGGATGGCGTCTAAGCAAGCCGTTCTAAACAGTTTCGACTTGTTCATTGCCATGCCGGGCAGGCAGATCTTTGCTGCTCTGCCTGCCCGGGCTCGCCTCAAGGAGATTGAGATGACTAGCCGAGTTTTGCGCTTGAGCGCTCTGTTTCTTGCTTCTTTTTTGCAGCTTGCAAGTTTTGCAATTGCCTCAGCTGCGACAAGCTCGTCTTTCGACCAGATGCGTTCAGCCATTCAGACGTCGCCTGAGAAAATCAGCCCGGAGCAGAGAGCCCGAGTGCAAGTTCTCTTTGCTAAATTCCAGCGCTTAGGCCAGCAGGCTCTGAAGCTCGAGAATTATGATGCCGCACTCGGGTTCTATTCAGAAGCTCTAGAAGAAGCCGCCTTCTTGCGCGAGCAGAGCCCGGCCTTGCTGAGAACGCTTGACTCGCTGGCACTCATCTATGAAAAAACGGGACGGGCTGAGGAAAGTCTGAAAGTGCAGGAGAAGGCTCTTTTGCTCAGGCAAGATATCGGGCTGAATGAGCCGACTAGCATGCTCGATGCCTATATCCGGCTGGCAAGAACCTCAGATGCAATGGGTGACAGAAACCGCTCGGATAGTTACTTCAAGAAAGCTCTTGTTTTGGCCCGGTCCGCCGGCGTGGATCTTCAAACTCGACCTGAACTAATGGAAATGGCTTTAAATGAAAGTCTTTCAAGCGGAAATTTTGCTGAAGCAAAAGTTCTTTTGAACAAACTCATAGCGCTTGATGATAAGTCGCTTCCGGATGAAATAAGTGCCGGACACCGAGAGAGGCTCGCTGCAATTTCGTGGCGGCAAGGTAATTTGAAAGATGCCCTAGCAAACTTAAAAGTCGCTATGAAGATCAGGTCAAGCTGCCAGAGTCAGAACGACCCTGAATACATTGCGCTTCTGAGGAACTTACTGAGAGCTAAATTGACTCTAGGTGATATGAATTCTGTAGAAGATTCGCTTCCGACTTTGCTTGCATTTGATAGAGAAGCTCTCGGATTGAATACAAGCGATCAGAATTTCGACAAGCAATTGCAGGCCGAGCTTTGCTTTAAGCAGGGCAAAACAGCCCAGTCCAGGCAACTTATCAGTCAAGTAATTCAAGCGCAGACTGATCTTTCCTCTATGGAAGCGGCCGACGCCTATACATTACTTGCCCAGATCTCAGCAGCTGACAGGCAGTGGCACGAGGCAAAGCTTCTTGCAGAAAATGCACTGGAAATTAGAAGGTCTCATTCTCTGCCTGAAGTTTTTTCGGTCAACGATTACGAGACCCTGTCCAGAGTCTATAGAGCTTGGGAGGAGAAGCCCGAGGCAGTAGGTTTTTTGCTCAGGGCTCTGGCTTTGAGGCAAGAGCAATTCAAAGACGATTATTTGAGCATCAACAGAATTAATGCGGCTCTGGCTGAGCTTAAGCCCGCGGCGTTTAACGAAACTGCCGGAAAAGATGCAGTTTTTGAGGCAAGTTTTGCATCGCCAAAATAAGGTTGAATCATGAGTACGATCACAAGCACTTATAAGAAGGCATACAGGGTTTGCAAGCGAGTTTCACTAAGAGGGTGGCAACTGTGCCTGGCTTTATTAGCGGCTTTGGCTCTGTTCACAGTCGGAGCGCTGCTGCTTCTCGAGAATTTGCCCACAGCAAAGCCCGGCAATAGCCTTGAAGCCTGCGGTCGCATTGAGCAAGATGAGCTTACAATCAGCAGCCTTGTGGCAGGGCGAATATCACGGATATTTGTTAAAGAAGGTGAGTTGCTTAAAAAAGGACAATTGCTCGCTGAAATAGACAGCCAGCCACTTGAGCTTCCTCTGAGAGATTCTGAAAAGGCCGTTCTGCGGGCAGCCGCTGTTCTAAAAGATGCTGAATTTCAAAGTCGGGCACTTGAAGAAGAACTCCAAAAAAGCTTTGAGCCTGCTTCCTCTCAAGAAAAGACCGGGAAAACTCTGGGCAAGAAGATGCTGCAGCTGATAGCTGCCCCTGTGAAACTCATAGGAAAGCCTTTCTCGGCTGTTTCACCCGCTAAAGAAATAAAGAAAGAAATAGCTCAGTCTCGTCTTGATACAGGCAAGATTCTGCTCACTCAATCAAAAGCTCAAGTGGCGATTGCTGAAAATGACTTGCTCAAGGCTCAAGCCGCAAGAGACCAGCTAATCTCCAAAATTCAGCAATACAAAATATACTGTCCCGTCGATGCTCTTTGCACGAGAGTGATCCTGAAAGAGGGGGCTGCAGCAAATCCAGCTTCTATTATTCTAGTGATTGCCGATCCGAAAAATATTTATATGCGTGCGTTTCTGAATGAAGCGGATGTCGCCAGGCTCAAGCTTGGGCAGAAAGCAGCTGTTTATCTGGATGCAAAAGAGCAGAAAGTATTGATGGCACATGTTTCTCAAATTGATTCTCGGGCATCTTTTACACCCGAAAATCTTTATTTCAAAGATGAGCGAGTAAAACAGGTTTTCGGACTGAAATTAAGTATAGATAAGCCGGAGCCTTCAGCTAAGCCGGGGATGTCCTGCGCTGCGGAAATATACGTCGACGAGGTAAAGCGATGACGCTTTCTGATTTAAGATCGAAAGAACTTAGTTGCCATGAGAAAACTGTGCTTATCGAGCTAAAAGGGATAAGCAAAAGCTTTAACGGCAAATTTGCTCTTAGAAATGTCAGTATGCAAATAAGCGAAGGCTCAATGTTTGGCATAATTGGTGCTGATGGTTCCGGTAAAACTACTCTGCTTAACATTATCTCCGGCGCTATGCGCTTTGACTCCGGTAGCCTTGAGTTTTTTGACGGCAGAAACAGTTCCAGGCATGCTGGAGTCGCATATGTACCTCAGCAACTCGCTTTATATCCGGAATTGACTGTGGATGAAAATCTTAAATATATTGCCGGATTGCATGGGATTTGTGGAGCTGAATTTGAGAATTTATTGCCGCTCTATTTAGAAAAAGTCGATTTGCTCGCGCATCGAAAAAAACTAGTGAAGCAACTTTCAGGGGGCATGAAACAGAAGTCCGCATTGGCTGCTGCACTCTTGACGAAGGCTCCTATCATTTTGCTTGATGAACCGAGTACCGGTCTAGATCCGCTCTCTCGCCGAGAGTTTTGGCAGCTGATTCAGTCATTGCGCCGGGATAAACGATTGACTATTGTATTCAGCACCCCGCTTTCTGAAGAAGCAGAACTCTGTGATTTTATCGCTCTTCTATCCAACGGTACGTTAGAGGCAAGCGCGGCGCCGAAGCAGTTTGAGGATGAGCTGAACTTAAAACAGCTGGATATCTGCACGAGTGATAATCAAGCTGCATATAATTTCATCTTAAATACCAAAGCCTGGAGTGATCTAATTGTTGATGCCATGATTGTGGGTGAGCGACTCCAGTTTATCTTGAGAGAGCCTTTCCTTGAGGCTCCGGTTTTGACGGACTTTCTTCAAAAAAGAGGTATCGCTTGCCGGGCGCTTTCTATCGCTAGGGCAAGTGCTGAAAATCTTTTCTATGTAAAAATGCTCAATAATGAAAGGGCTCCCGATTTTGCTACTAAAATCAGTTCTTCATTGCAAATAGCGGCCTCTCGCTTTGATAACTCAGTAGCGATACGCGTTATTGAGTTGAGCAAAAATTACGGCAAATTTCAAGCAGTGAAAAATCTCAATTTGGAACTTCATTACGGAGAAATTTATGGACTTCTTGGTGCGAATGGCGCCGGAAAAACAAGCACTATTCAGATGATATGCGGCTTGCAGAAGCTAAGCTCCGGCCGGATTCTGTTCTCAAGGCTGAAGGAATTGAGTAAAAATCAACTGGCCATGCGCATAGGTTATATGAGCCAGAAAAATTCACTTTATATTGATTTGACGACTAAAGAAAATCTTGAGCTATATGCTGCGCTATATCAGCTACCCGGCAAATCAAGAAATGGACGGATTGCAGCTCTTCTTGAGCTCCTTCAACTAGAAAACTTGAAAGACGAAATAGTTGGGCGCCTTTCCAAAGGCTTCAGGCAGCGGATCGCATTGGCTGCTGCTCTTATGCACGAACCTGAAATTTTGATCCTAGATGAGCCCAGTTCCGGCTGCGATCCATTAGCAAGAAGATTTCTCTGGCAGCTTATTGCCGATTTTGCCCGCAGAGGAACCGCGATTTTAGTAAGTTCACACTTTATAGACGAAGCCGAGCGTTGCCATAAACTGGGCTTGATGAAAGATGGTGAGTTGCTTGCTGAAGGCAGCCCTGTGCAATTAAGGCTGGCTGAAAAAGCTGCAGATCTCGAGGAGGCATTTATTCGCTTACTTAAACGAGCAAGTGCTTAGAAGGTGAAGTATGCAAATGATTGTGAATCAGGTCGAGAAAGAATTTGCTGAATTCTTCAGGGATAAATTCAGCGTTTTTCTTGCCATTTTATTGCCTCTTCTCACAATGCTCTTGTTTGCTTACGGTGTGCGCTTACAATCACATCAGATTCCACTTTTAACTTTGGATCGTTGCAATACTGCTTTGAGCAGAGAATATCTTGATAGAGTGCTTGCCACAAATCTCTTTAGCAGAGTAAGTACTAATAATGGCGACCTCCCAGAAAAAGATCTGCAATCCGGAAGAGCTAAGGCTCTGATTGAATTGCCGGAAGATTTTGAAACTAATTTGCTCTCCGGCAAAACGGCTTCCCCACTTGTATTGATCGATGCGTCCGATATTATCAATGCCCGTCTAATTAAGAGCTGCATTGATAATGTCGGCTTGTTTTTTCCGTCAAGCATCGGTCTGAGTTCGGGCAGCCTTAAGATTCATGCAAATATGCGTTTCTGGTTCAATCCCGGATTAAAGGAATCATTATTTATTGTGCCGGGTGTTTTCGGAATTGTGCTCTGGATCTTTCCTTCCTTGCTTGCTTGTATCTCTATTTCAAAAGAGAAGGAAGATGGAACGCTTGTCCAACTACTGGTTTCGAAGATAAGCGCTCGGCAGTTCATCCTGGGAAAGGCAATCACATATGTGCTGATTGCGTTTCTTCAGGCAGCTTTCAGCATAAGCATTGCAATTTATTTGTTTCAGCTGCGCTTCCAGGGCAGTCCGCTATTCTTTTTTATGAGTTTATTGATTTACATATTCTCTGCTGTACTTTTCGGACTTGCCGTCGGTTCTTTTGCAAATTCGCAAAGCACTGCTGTTCAGGCTGTTTCCAGCCTGGGCTTTTTTACTTCGCTTTTGCTCTCCGGATTTGTATATCCACTGGAAAATATTCCGTATCCTCTGTCTTTGATTTCTTATCTTGTGCCGGCTCGCTATTTCATCGAGCTGAGTCGCAATACTTTCGAGCTCGGTCTGGGTTTAAGCAATCTCTGGATGAATCCTTTGCTTTTGCTGCTTTTTTGTCTGCTTTATTATTCACTTTCCTATTCGGTTTGGAAAAATATGCAATTTAGGATCTGAGATTATGTGCTTTGCGTTTTTAACTTCGCTTCTTGAAAGTCGCATCTGCGGGCTGCTTGTGAAGGAATTTCGACAGATTTTTCGAAATAAACTGCTTTTGTATTTGCTTCTTGTTCCGCCGATTATTCAGCTTCTGCTAATTGCTGCTGCTCTTGATCCGGAGTTGCACCATATACCTCTGGCAATTAGTGATCAGTGCGACTCGAAGTTGAGCAGAGATTTTCTTGATCTATTCCAAAGTTCTACTCTTTGGCAGCCGCTTATTAGAAACAATAATCCGGATATTCTATTTAATGAGCTGCGTAACGGTCGGGTTAAAGCAGTTCTAGTAATTCCAAAAGATTTTGACAGACAGATCTACGAAACTAATGCTGCTGATCTTCAAACCGTGCTTGCCGCCGATGATGCTTATACAGCTAATGTCGCTAGATCTTATTTGCACGAAATTATTTTCAAGTTTAAGACAGCTGCTTTTCAATCGTCCGGCTCTTCTATTGAGAGCTCGACAGTTATGCTTTATAACCGGACTCTAAATGCAAGCTGGTATTTTATTCCCGGAATTCTCGGGTCCGTACTTGCACTGGTGGGGACCCTCGTGTCTTCTGCTGCGCTTATCAAAGAGAGAGAGCTTGGCACTCTGGAAGGCATTCTTGTGACGCCGGTTTTGAGCAGTGAAATTATATTAGCCAAAATATTACCGATATTTTTGCTGCTTATGGCGGATGTGATTTCAGCTTTGATTCTTTCTCACATTCTTTTTGCTTTGCCGTTTGGACGAAGCCCCTGGGTTTTAGTTCTTGCTGCGGGCTTATTCATATCTAGCTGCGTTGGATGCGGCTTATTGCTTGGCAGTCTTTGTCGCAGCCAGAGACAGGCTCAACTCTTTTCTTTCTTTATGAACATTCCGATAATTCAGCTCTCCGGAAGTGTAGTCCCTTTTGAGAGCATGCCTGCCTTCTTGCAAAACATTTCCCGATTTGACCCGCTGCGCTATTTTACAATTCTGGCTCGCGCCTGTCTTTTGAAAGATGCCGAAATTCTCGTGCTATGGCCATATCTGCTCATTCTGGCATTAAGCGCAGTTTTGCTCCTCAGTCTCAGCGTTTTTTGTTTTAGAAAACAGCTTGCCTGAGAGTTTTTCAAAAGATCTTAAGCACTGCGGCTGCCGCCGCTTTTGTTTTCAGCGCTGCTCAAAATAGCCAGAGCTGCGCCAGTCACGACGGCTACAACAGCCTCCTCCGCCAGTAGTCTCGCCCAGTCAAGCTGGTTTGCTTCCACAGGTTTGCTGAAGCGAAAGGAGAAACCGAGGAAGTTTGCGCTTGAGCTTTCCTTTTCTACAGGCGGCCGCCAGATTGGCCCGTAGCCCATGATGTCCGGTGCTTCGCCTGGATTTATATGCAGCCAGGGCGGAAATATGGCAGTGAGAGTCAGAGCTGCTATTCCTATCAAAAGTGCAAGCTGTTGTCTCTTGTTCATAGAAGGATCTCCAGTTTCCCATTTCTCGCTTGCCGGAGACGGAAAAATAATCCAAAGGTGCCCGCTTGAGCGTCTTTTAATTGTCAGGACTCTGGCTGCTTTTGAGAGCTTTGTTTTTCTATTTCCAGTTTTGCAAGGCGCCAGAGACCCCACTTAAAGTGTCGTGTGCTGAACCTGTGAAATCCGCATTTGACCATTTCATCATAAGCCGCTTGCAGACTATAGCCGCAGCGCAGAATACGAAACATAGCAATCATTACGCCGGTTCGGTCAGCCCCGTGCAGGCAGTGTACGAAAATAGGTCTGAGCTCCTTTTGCTCCAGCAAATCCAGAAACTCGTAAAGCTCCTTCTGGGCGGGCAAGGTCCAGTAGTTCAGCGGTATATGAATGAAATGCATGCCGATTTTGCTAAGCTGCTCTTTTTCTCTGGCAGCTGGTGTTTTTCGCCAGCGAAAGTTGATCACGGTTTTAATGCCGTATTCTTTGATCAATTCAAATCCGGACGCGTCAGGCTGTGCTCCTCGATAGAGCCAGTCATTTACTTGATGGAAGTTCTTGAGTTCTTTTTTGAGCTTATCAATGGATGGCATGTGGTTATAAGGCTCAGTTGGCAGCTGCTCTAAACAGTATGACATGAGTTCGAGCGGCTTTCTTTCTGCTCTTCTTGTCGCATTAGCTCGGCGAGGAAGTCTTTCCGGATTTAAGAGAAAAATTTCTGAAGTCGGGAACTCCGGGCAGCTATTTCTGTCAATGGCAATGCAATTTTTGGTGAATCACTATGCCGGATAATGTATTAGTTGTTTACAACCCATCATTAGGAACGCCCCAGAAACAAGCTTGGATGTCCAGGCTCTTCCACACTTTGAATCAATGTGGTGACTATTTGATTTCCTTTTTTTCTACTTCAAAATCGAGCAAAGCCGAT
>JAIEPM010000591.1 GCA_019748395.1 Candidatus Obscuribacterales bacterium | reverse complement strand
TACCGCGTTCAAGAGTTTAATTACCGAAGAACGCAATGCGCGCACGATGCACCTGGATACCCTCAATACTGAAGATCTGGTTAGAACAGTACAGGAAGAGGATATCGAAGTCGCCAAGTCCGTTGCGGCAGTAGTTCCGGACATTGCAAAAGCTGTTGATCTGGCAGCCGAATGTCTGGCGCGCGGCGGACGCATGGTTTATTTCGGAGCCGGAACGAGCGGAAGACTGGGCGTTCTCGATGCTACCGAATGCACCCCCACTTTCGGTGTGGAACCGCACATGGTGCAGGCCTGGATTGCAGGCGGCAAAGAAGCCATGTTTCAGTCTTTTGAAAATGCTGAAGATTCTTTCGAGCTTGGCGAGGAAGATGTGGAAGAAGCCAATATCACCGGGCAAGATCTGGTGGTCGGTATTTCAGCCAGCGGTCGCACTCCGTATGTTCTGGGTGCGATGAAAAAGGCTAAAGAGCGTGGCGCCAAGCTTGTCGCCGTCGTAAACAACCCTCAGTCGTCAATGGCTGCTGTTGCCGACGTGGCAATCGCGGCTCTTGTCGGACCTGAGGCAATCACCGGCTCTACTCGTATGAAAGCCGGTACCGCTCAAAAAATGATTTTGAACTTGCTTTCGACCACAACCATGGTTAAGCTCGGCAAAGTCTATGAAAACCTCATGGTTGACCTCAAGCCGACCAACGACAAACTCAGAGAGCGAGCAGTGTCGATCATTTGCACTGTTTGCGATGTGCAAAGACCGATTGCCGAAGGAGCACTTGTTGCTTCCAACAACAAAGTCAAAACAGCAATTTTGATGCTCAAGCGTAAACTGGGCAGAGCTCAGGCGGAAGACATGCTAAGCAAGTGCAAAAACTCACTGCGCAGCGCGCTTGATCACGGCCAGAGCGTCAGCTAGTTTCGAGGTACAAATGAAAAAGTTTGCCTGCCTGCTCTGCATTTCCCTGGGTCTTTTGCAGGGCTGTTCGCAGCAAGCGGCTCCGCCTGAGTCCTCTCAAGGACAAGCTGCCGCGCCTTCGACAAATTCCAGCCTGAGCCAGTCCGAGCAGCTTTTTACTCAAGCAAAAGCTGCTCTTGATCAACAGAAGAATCCGGCTCTTTGCATGCAGCTTCTCGATCAAGCTGCGGCTGCGGCGCGGCGCGAAAAAAATGCCGATGCTGTTGTCGTTTGCACTGAAACTGCTGCTCGGTTGAAAATTGTGCAGAAAAACAATCAGGCTGCGCAGGCTTCTCTCGAGTCGCTTGTGCATGAAATGAATGAGGCTCCGGCCGACTCACGCATCGATTACAGAATGGACGGTCCCAAGTCTTTGCTCGCCAGCCTTTACGCAACGGGCGGCAATCCGGACAAGGCTGAGGCAATATACAAAGATAGTCTTGAAAAAGCTCGCAAACACAAACCGATCATTCACAAGCGCCTTGGTTTCTGGCTCAAGAATTATTCCGACTTTTTAGAATTCTCCAAGCGAAACAAAGAAAGTGCGCTTATGAAAAAAGAAGCCCTTGCCGAGTTGAAAAAGTAAAAAGTGTCTCTGCAAGCAAAAGCTTTAACTGCTCATCTTGAACAGCTCAGAGGCTGCTCACTTTGTCCTTTAATGATCGGACCGGTTGTGACCCATCATACGGTTTTGAGCAAAATTTATCTTTGCGGACAGGCTCCCGGAACTTATGAAGGTAAATTCGGAAAGCCCTTTGCCTGGACGGCAGGAAAAACACTTTTTCGCTGGATACAAAGAACCGGCGTTGATGAAGAGCTCTTCCGTTCTCGTGCCTATATGGGAGCTGTTTGCCGCTGCTTTCCCGGAAAAAATGCCAAGGGAGGAGATCGGGTGCCGAATCTTCAGGAAATTTCCAACTGCTCCGCCTGGATGAAAACTGAGTTTGAACTGCTTAAGCCCGAGCTCGTCATTCCAGTTGGGCGCCTTGCTATCGAACTGTTTTTGCCCAAGCAAAAACTCACTGAATCAGTCGGCAGTAGTTTTCGCAAAGAATTATTTGGTATCACCTGTGATGTCATTCCGCTGCCCCATCCGTCCGGCGCTTCTACCTGGTTCAAGGTAGAGCCGGGAGTGAGCCTTCTTGCAAAAGGTCTGGATTTGATCAAAACACATCCAAGCTGGCTTTCAACTTTTCCGGAGTCTGCCACTTAAATTCCAAAGAGCTTAGTGAGGTATCTAACAAATCACTTTTCCTCTTGAAGAGCTTTTGCCTTGTAACTAAAAGAATGAAATGGATTTACTCAGGCGTCACTTCTTGGCAGCGTCTTGCAAAATCTCTGTAAAATGCTTGAGCTTCCGGCTCTTAGAAACTGGACGGGCTGATTGTCCGAAATATAGTCCAGTCGGGTCTTTCGGATGCAAGTGCCTTAGGGGAAGCTCTTGTCGACTTGGGGCTGAGATCCCCGTAAGCCCATGCTGCCGGACATCTCAGACATCAGGGCTGATTTCTGGAACTAGACTTTCCAATACCCTAAAATACGAACGTCGTTTTGGTGATAGTTGGGCATAAGCCTAGCTGTGGCCGTTAGAATCTGCAATTTTCTTGAGAGCAGCTTACTAGCAAAACATTTTTTGGGAGACGAGATATGCGCATTCGCACAATCGGTATTTTGAGCTTGATGGCAGCTTTCAGCCTTTTTGTAGGCACTGATGCCGCGGAAGCTAAATCCGGAAAAAAACATTGCTCTACAAATCATTGCAGCAAGTCCAAGAAACATTGCTGCAAGGCTGAACATTGTTGCACACACAATCACAACAGTGCCTGTTCCGTACTCTGGAAAAGAGGCGATTGTAAGACCGAGCTGGAAATGATGAAGGCCGGCGGACTCTGCGGAACCATGTCCGGCAAAGGTCCGATCACCGTATTCTGTCCGACTGACGCTGCTTATGCCAAACTCGGTAAAGCTCGTCTGGAAGATTTGAAAAAGGACCCCAAAAAGCTCGCAGGCTACCATATTCTGCCTAAGAAATTGATGGCTGCTGATATTCAAGCTGCATCATCAGTTGTCACCAAAGAAGGTGAAAGCCTGATGACCAATGTCAAAGACGGTAAGGCTGAAGTCGATGGCTGCTTGATTATCGAACAAGATATTCCTTGCTCAAACGGTGTGATTCATATTCTGGATCAAGTACCGGTGCCGGAGCGCGGCAAATAAAGATTGCAAGTTGAGAAGAAAAGCGTCGGGTTTTTACCCGGCGCTTTTCTGTGTTGAGAAGCTGCTTTCAAGAATTTTTTCCGGGCTTGGCAATTTGTCTGCTGCTCCAAAAAGAAAGGCACCGCCTAAAAGCAGGCTGGATAATCCGGTTAAAATCGCGACTGAAGTGTAAACCTTTTGGATTTTGCGAGATGCTGCAAAGCCGCTTGCAAGCAGTGCTGTTACCAGCATGTTGGAAAGCAGTAGACCGAGAACGAATACTGCCAGGATTGAAATTCCTGCACTATGACTTGCGGCCCCGCTGACTGCCGTAATCATCAGAACTTGTGTAGCAGTTTCTGCTCCAATTCCGTGAATGATACCAATGCAAAACGCTGTTTTGGATCCGTAAGCGGCTGGATTAGATCTCCTTGTGCTTTTGTCGGCTTGAAGAGAAATCGCTCTTGTCGCGAAAAATTGCTGAAGCATCGAGAGAAGCGCTTGCCCTCTACTTTTAGGGCTTGACTCATCAACCCCGATGGATTGAGATAACGAAAAAAGTATCCAGCCCCCAAGAAAGATCAGTGTTATCCCGACGGCTCGTTCCATAATTTGATTGAGCCATTCTGGAGTAAAAGAATGACAGCTTAAGGCGATGCTACCGAGCGCTAAGCAAGTGACTGCGTGACCTAAGGCGTACAAGCAAGCCAGCCTGAGCGATCTGAGCGGAATCTTGAATTGCGCTTTGTCGCCGCCCTCTTCGACGGTTCCCACGATGTCCATTATTGCGGTCATGTGGTCCCAGTCAAATCCGTGACGGAATCCCAGCAGAAGCACGTTGACTAAGATTAGTGGTGGTGCGAGTTCTAGCACTCTTTAGATCTTATGAATTCATCGGGAGAACTAACAGCCTAAATCTTACTGCCTTTAGTCTTCGATTTTAAGAACTTCTTCGTTGCCGAGGCATATTCCCTCATAAGAAAAACGATGCCGAGCAAAACCTGTAAACTTGACCCCTTTATACCAAGCGAGAATTCTCGTAATGCCCATTTGAGCTGCAGGTATTTCAGGTTCTTTGGTTTGACGTTGTTGCGTTTTTTGGCGTTGATTTCTTCCCGGCTGGGCAGCATGATTTTGCGGCGGATCGCTGCGGCTTCAATTGCGGGTTTTATGCCTTGAAATTTGCATCCCGGGAACTTGGCCTTGTGCTTGAGGTGTTTGAAAGACATATTGTTCAGATGAATCCGATAATACAAATGATTCTCCGGCAAATTCTCCAGTCGGCCGATTTCAGCAAGGCGCAGAAACAAATCATGGTCATGTTGAGAGCCCCAGCCTTCGGTATATCCGCCGACCTTGTTGAACGCATCTGTTTGCATTATTACCGAGGGATGAATGATAGGCCAGCCGCCCAAAATCAATTGATTGTCTATTTCCTCGTGAGAGCAGGGCAGAGTGATGTTTTCCGCAATCGGATTTCCAAAAGGATCGATAATCGATGCAAAAGTGCCAAGTAAAATCAGCTCCGGGTGTTCACTGAGATATTTAAGCTGAGCTTCAAAACGGCTCTCTCGAGCAATGTCGTCTGAGTCGAAAACGGCAATGTACTTTGCCTGCACATGACTGCAACCTATATTTCTAGTGCGCTGGGCGCCGAGGTGTTTTTCGTTTTGAATGACTTTTATGCGTGGATCTTTTTGAGCGTACTCTGAGATGATCTCCAGAGAGCCGTCTGAAGAAAAGTCGTCGACAATTATAAATTCGAAGTCCAAGAAGCTTTGCCGAAGAATGCTCTCGATGCTGCTTACCAGAAAACGGCTTGTGTTGTGAACCGGCATCACGACGGAGAGAAGCGGCGGCTTTGAAGCTGCTCTGAACAAATTCATGCCCAACCTTCACAGGGGTCCTGTTGACTGATGGTAACATAATCATCTGAATTCTTACAGGATGCCCAGTCTTCTTTTAGAGCGGCTTTTGAAGCATTGCCTCAATCAGTTGAATCCACTCGCTAAGCCCTTCTCCGCTCAGGGCCGAGACTTTGATAATGCGGATTTCGGGGTTTACTATTAGGGCGTTTTTTATACAGAGGTCAATATCAAATTTTAGGTAAGGCAAGAGGTCGATTTTGCTCAGAATCAAAATACTTGCGGCTTTGAACATATGTGGATATTTAAGCGGCTTGTCCTCGCCTTCTGTAACTGAGAGAATCGCGACTTTTGAGCGCTCGCCCAGATCAAACAAGGCCGGGCAGACCAGATTTCCGACGTTTTCGATAAACAAAATGGAGCCGTTTTCCGGATTTAATTGCTTCAAACCCGTCGATACGATCTTTGATTCAAGGTGGCAACCTGCACCGGTGTTGATCTGTATTACATCAATACCTGTTGCGCGAATGCGCTGCGCATCGTTTGCAGTTTCCTGATCGCCTTCGAGAACGTTTATAACTACTTTGTTTTTTAAGGCAAGGATGGTTTTTTCCAGCAATGTAGTTTTGCCTGAGCCGGGGGCGCTTACCAAATTTAGGGCTAGTATGGAACGCTCATGAAAGTAGCGGCGATTTTCATCGGCTTTGAGATTGTTTTTAAAGAGTATGTCTTGCTCGATTTGAATTGATTTATCTGGAGCCTGCCGCAAGCCGACGCTCTCCGCGGAGTTCTCGTGCTTGTGCTCATGTTCATGCTCGTGCTCGTGAGCATGCTCGTGGGAGTGGGTACTGCCGTCGGCATGGGTATGTTCGTGGGAGTGAGTACTGCCGTCGAGCTTTGTCAGTCGCATTTGGGCATCATCGGAGCAACCGCAAGTAGTACACATCAGACAACCTCCAGTTCTTTAACGCGCAGTTCTTGTCCTTTTATACATTGAACTTTTCTTGAGCCGCATGAGCAGAGGGCAAAGAGCTGAGCCATCGGCATTTCCCTGCCGCAGTCAAGGCAGCGTCCCTGTCCTTCGGTTCTGAGTATTTCCAGCTCGGCACCTTCTGCGACTGTATCTTTGCTGCAAACATCAAAACAAAAACGAAGAGCATCGGGCATTATGGAAGAGAGCTCGCCGATTTCAATTTGCACTCTGCGCACTGCTTTACCGCCTGCATAATCGATGACGATTTCAACAATGCTTTGAGTTATGCTGAGTTCATGCATAAATTCAGCAGATCCTCGGTAGTTGTTCGCCGACCAGTTTGTCGATCATTCTTTGCCCGCCAAATGTTGTATGCAGAATTACAGCCGATTCCGGCGCAGCGGTAATCTCGCCGATGATTTCAGCCTGCCGACCGGCGTCGTTGTTTTTCATTGTTTCAAGAATCTTTTCGGCATACTCCGACGGTACAACTGTTAGCAACTTTCCTTCGTTGGCAAGATAAAGGGGGTCTAGACCGAGAATTTCGCAGACTGCTCTGACTTCCTCTTGTATGGGCAGGTATTTCTCTTTAATCCGAATACAGACTTTACTTGCCTCAGCAATTTCATTGAGTACGGAGGCGATTCCGCCGCGTGTGGCATCTCTCATGCAACGAATTTCCGGACAGACTTCGAGCATTTCTGAAATCAATTTATTGAGCGATCGGCAGTCGGACTTGATGTCGTTTTCCAATGCAAGATCCTGACGTGCTCCTACAATTGCAGCCCCGTGATCGCCAAGAAATCCGTTTACGAGCACTAGATCCCCGGGACGTGCATTCATGCTGGCAATATTTATCCCGGCTGGAATGATACCGATGCCGCTTGTGTTGATAAATATTTTGTCGGCTGAATTTCTTTCAACGACTTTTGTGTCGCCTGTAACTATTTTGACGCCGGCTTCGTCGGCTGCCAGTTTCATGGATTTGACTATTTCTCGAAGGTCTTCCACTGGAAACCCTTCTTCCATGATCATGCCGCAGCTCAAATAGAGCGGTATGGCACCGCCGACGGCGAGATCGTTTATGGTGCCGTTGACTGCCAGGCTGCCAATGTTTCCTCCCGGGAAAAAGAGGGGATCAACCACGTATGAGTCGGTGGTGAAAGCAAGTCTGTCTCCCTTCGCACTTATATCCGCCAGATTCAATCTGGCCTGGTCTTCCAGAATTGAAAGTTCTTCATTGGCAAAGCCTGTGACAAAAATATCTTCAATCAGATCTCTCATATCTTTGCCGCCGCTTCCATGCGACATCGTTATTTTTGTGGATCTGCAAATTGAGCTTGTATTATCAGGGGGGCTCATTTACTCAGGACCTCTTTCTGTTCTTCTGTGCCGCCGCTGAAATTACCGAACTTAAAGTAGGCTGCGCAAGCGCCTTCCGAGGAAACCATAAGTGCGCCCATAGGGTTTTTCGGAATACATGAATTACCGAACAACTTGCATTGCCAGGGCTTAATCAGTCCTTTCAAAACTTCTCCGCACTGGCAGTCTTTCGGGTCTGCAACTCTCAAATTTGGAATGCTGAATTTTTTCTCTGCATCATATTTTGAGTATTCGTCTTTCAGTTTTACACCTGATTGATCGATGGAGCCCAGACCGCGCCACTCGAAAAATTCGCGAGGCTCGAATACTTTTGCCAGGGCTTCCATGCCGGGGCTGTTGCCGTTTCTGGCGACGACCCGGCTATACTGATTCTCGAGCTCGGCTCTGCCTTCTGCAATTTGTTTTACAAGCATCCAGATTGACTGCAGAATGTCTATCGGTTCAAAACCTGTGATCACAATCGGTTTTTGATAGTGCTGCGCTACAAACTTGAAGGGCGTTTCGCCGACGACCATGCTGACGTGCCCCGGAGCCAGAAAGGCATTAATATTCATGTCAGGCGAGTCAAGAAGCGCTTTTACTATTGGCACTGTTGTGATGTGATTGCAAAAAAGCGAAAAGTTTTCAATGCCGTCCTTTTCAGCTTGAAGCACTGTCAATGCCGTGCTTGGCATTGTTGTTTCAAAACCGAGCGCGAAGAAAATTACTTCCTTGTCCGGATGTTTTTCGGCAAGAGCCAGAGCATCGAGCGGGGAATATACCATCCGAATGTCCGCTCCATCAGTTTTTGCTTGCAGCAAACTTTTTTGAGAGCCGGGCACGCGCATGGCGTCTCCAAATGTAGTCAGGATTACGTTTTTGTTTTGCGCAAGTGAAATGCAATCATCGACTCTGCCCATCGGCAGGACGCAGACGGGACATCCCGGACCGTGAACCATTTCGATACTTTTGGGCAGGAGTTGTTCGATTCCATAACGAAATATTGTGTGTGTGTGTCCGCCGCAAAACTCCATGAGAACAATCGGTTCTTTCTCACTTGCTTTTGCGGAAGCCAGTTTCTTGATCTCGCTCACAAGAACTCGTGCTGCTTCAGGATCGCGAAACTCATCTACAAATTTCATTGGCTCCCTCCTGCACTTTTCTTCATTGTCTCAAGTTCTTGCTGAGCCTCTCCGAGTTCATGCAAAAGTGCCAGAGTTTTATGTGCTTCCTCTTCGTCGATTCTGCTCATCGCAAAGCCTACATGCACAAGCACCCAGTCTCCGATGCATGATTCAAGTGGGTGTTCGGCGCTGACGATACAGGCAATATTGACCTCTCGTTTTACTCCGGCAATATCTACTTTCGCCAGCTTTTTTGCGGGCTCTGTGATTTCAACAATTTGTCCGGGAATACCAAGGCACATGCATTTATCCTCTCATGCTCAATCCGGCAGCGCAAATCATTGCCTGTCCCAGAGCAATTCCGCCGTCGCCGGCAGGAATTTGTCCATGACTGAAGACCCGGTAATCGTCTTTTTGAAGACGAGTTACGAGCAGCTCCGTCAATATTTTATTCTGAAAGACTCCCCCTGAGACTGCAATTGTGTTCAAAATACGCTTGCCGTCTTTACAAGTTAAGGATTCGACCGTTTCTGCAATTACATTTGCAAGACTCTTATGAAATCTGGCTGCTATGACTCCTGCGGGAGTATTAAGACTCAGGTCTTGAAGAAGTGCTTGCCACATGAATCCGGGATCAATACAAAGAAGTCCGCTTTCCTCAATCTTGGAAATCGAGAATCTATATGTTGACTCATCGACTTTTAGAAGTTCGGTCCTATCGACAATCGCTTCCAATTCCATTGCAGCCTGCCCCTCAAAAGTTATTTTCTCCCGGCAGATTCCAATTGCGGCTGCGACTGCATCAAAAAGACGCCCGCAAGATGAAGCCTTGGGAACGTTCGTGTTTGAGCGGAGCATGCCTTCAAAAGTCTTGATTGCTTTGCTCTTGAAAAATCGGCAGAGTTCCAGATCGCCAAAATCTAATTGGAACTGTTCAAAGCCCATTGCTGCCTCAATATGCGCGTAAGTATTGCGCCAGGGTTCAAGCATTGCTTTGCTGCCGCCGATTAAGGATACTGCTTTGAAGCTTGCCAGTCTTTGATATTTGCAATAGTCGGCAAGCAGGAACTCCGCCCCCCAGAGACTGCCGTCGTCGCCCATGCCGAGCCCGTCCAGAGCGATGCCGAGAACCGGACCGTCATGCAAGCCGTGATTGTTTTCGGCAAGGCACGCTGCTATATGAGCGTGATGATGCTGAATTAAGTGAAGATCTATTGCTCTTTCTCCGGCAAGCTCCTTTCCATACTTTGTGGAAAGATATTCCGGGTGCATGTCTACGGCAATTTGACGGGCTTCATGCTGAAAAAGCTTTTCATAAAGAGCGAGGTTTTTCTTGTAATCATTGAAAGTCAATGCCTCTTTTAGATCGCCGATATGCTGCGTGAGTATTGCTGAGTCGTCTTTGAGCAGGCAGAGTGTGTTTTTCAATTCGGACCCCATTGCCAGAATTGAAAGATCTTTTGAAAAATCGGCCGGCAGTCGAAAGCTTCCCGGTGCGTAGCCTCTGCCTCGCCTCAGGAGAAGCGGTTTTTCGTTGAGCACTCGCAGAACGCTGTCATCAACGCGATTTACTATTTCTCGATTGTGCTGAAGCATGTAGTCGGCAATCTTATGCAACCTTTTCCTCGCTTCCTCGTTTTCGATGCACTGAGGTTCATCTGAGAGATTTGCGGAACTCAGAACTATTGGGCTCTCAAGACTTTTCATCAGCAAATGATGCAGGGGTGTGTAAGGCAACATAAAGCCGAGTGTGTTGATCTCGCCTGAAATCAGAGCTGATATATTTGTAGTCTCTTTCTTTTCCAGAATGACTATCGGCGCTTCACTCGAGCTTAAGAGCTCTTCCTCTTTTTTGCTCAAATTGCAGTATTTGCGAATTACGTTTAGATCTCTGGCCATCAAAGCAAGCGGCTTTGCATCGCGCATTTTGCGCTGCCTCAGTTTAGCAAGTGCTTCCGGATTTTCGGCGTCGCAGGCAAGGTGGAATCCGCCTAAGCCTTTTATGGCTAGAATTTTTCCTTCCCGCAGCAGAGCGGCGGCCATATCCAGCTCGTCCATCTGCGCGTCTGAATCAATTTCGACAAGCTCAGTACCGATTTGCAAAAGTTCAGTTTGGGGACCGCAGCGTCGGCAGGCGGTCGGCTGAGCATGGTAGCGTCTGTCTTGCGGGTCTTCATACTCTTTCGCGCAGTCAACACATAAATCGAAAGATGACATGCTCGTGTTGCCGCGATCATAAGGAATGGCCTTGATGATTGTAAGTCTCGGTCCGCAGTGAGTGCAGTTAGTAAACGGATAACGATAGCGGCGATTTCGAGAGTCGAGAATTTCCTCAAGGCAGGCTGCACAGCTTGCGGCGTCTGCCGCCACTCTGGTCTTTGCGTTGCTGCTTTGGCTTCTTAAGATCAGGAAATCGTTTGCTGCTTTATGCTCACTGAGAAATTGCGACTCGATTTTTTCTACTTGGGCAAGCGCTAAACCATGGTTTTGAAGCCTTGTTTGAAATTCACTCAGGACCTCGACCGTTCCCCAGGCTTCGATTAAAACGCCTTCGGAATCGTTAATGACACTGCCTTTGATACCAAGCTCCCTGGCGATGGTCCAGACTCGAGGGCGAAACCCTACGCCCTGGACAAGTCCTCTCACGCGGATTGACTTGCCGATGATTTTTTTCTCTTGCGCATTTACTTTATTGTCCATTTGAGACTCTAGTTCCAAAGCGCTGAGCTTAAATTTCATCCCGAACTGCAGATGCCGAATTTCGAGATTTTCGTGATGGCTTCCTGAAGCCGGCATGGATTATAGCATTTTGCAAATTTCAGGGTTGAGAATGGACGGCTCGGCGGTCCCGGCTTTTGATCTTAACGGCTTGCTGGACTGGAGTTTTAGTCGAAGTTCTAGTTTAATCAAGAATATGATCTCAATAGTTGGTTGTGGAAATTCGAATCGCCGTGATGATGGCGTCGGCGTTTATGTAGTTCAGCTTTTGCAAAGCGATGAGAGCCTTTCTGCACGCCCTGATCTGCGCCTGATCGACGCCGGTACATCCGGTCTGGAGCTGATGTTTCAGGCTCGAGGTTCTGATTCGCTGATTATTATTGATGCCAACAAGTCCGGGTCCCCGCCGGGCTCAATCTACGAATTGCCTGCATCTGAGCTTGAGAATCTAAATCAGCCGTCATGCAACTTGCACGACTTTCGCTGGGACCATGCTCTTTATGCCGGACGTCGCATTTTCAAAGATGAATTTCCTTTTGATTTGAGTGTATTCTTGATTGAAGTTGCCGACACTTCCTATGGTCTTGAGTTGAGCGAGCCTGTTAAACTGGCGGCGGAGCGTGTTGTTGAACTTATAAGTCTTAAACTGCAGCAAAAATCTCAAATCGATTGATGATTCCGTTTCTTTCTAAATCTTCGGTTTTGAGTGTTTGAAAAGTATTTCGCAAAAGAATTCAGGATCTGATCTTTTCTTTTGCTAATATTTTCCTGAGGGTGAGGGGAGCTTTCCGTGTTTAAGAGAAGCGCTGTTCATATTCTTGCTGCAATGCAGATTTTGCTTTGCTTTCAAAATGGAGCCTCTGGGCAGTACATGCCGGATCCTCGAGCCCAAGCCCGGCAGCTCAGCAGCGAGTCGGTGGCTTTGATTCAAAGCCAGAAATACGAACGTGCCGAGCAGAAGCTGTCTGTTGCCTATCAGATTGATCCTAATGACCAGATGATACTAAACAACTACGGCATGTGTTTGCTGAAGCTTGGCAAGCTTTCGCAAGCCAGAGAAATTTTGACTCGTGCCGTTCAGCTTTATCCGAATTTCGACCTGGCTTATATGAATCTCGGACTTGTTTGCGAGGGTCTGGGAGATCTGCCTGCGGCACGCGATTATTTGAGCCGATTTGTCGAACTTGCACCCCGCCGTGAGGAGGTCGAGAAAACCAGGGATCATATTCGCATTATCGAAAAAACGCTGGCTGCCGGTGTCAGCACCAATACCGGTGGCGAAGATTATCTTGCTCAGATACCCCGGGATAAATTGCAGCCCTGGCCGAAAGAGCGCAATCCGATCAAGATCTACATCGCACCTGCAGATGGAGTTCCCGGTTACAGACCGAGCTTCGGGCAAGATCTCAACCGCGCTATTTATGCCTGGTCGCAGGCGCTTAAAGGCGTTATTGACTTCGGACTTGTAGAAAGGCCGGAGCAAGCCGATATCTCAATTCACTGGGAACACGGATACAAGAATGCTTTGATGAAAGCCGAAGGCGGCGACTGTCGAACTCTGGCAAATGGAGAAGGTCTGCAGAAAGCGACGATTACTTTACTCACCGATGACCCTTCAAGCACCGACAAACTGAACGATGCGCGTGTTAACTGGGTTGCCCTGCATGAAATCGGGCATGCACTGGGAATCAGCGGTCACAGCAATAATCCAAAAGACGTTATGTATTTCGCGGTGCCTTTGACTGACGATATGCCGGTTTTGAGTGCGCGTGACGTGAAAAGCTTCTTTCGTCTTTACACTGAAAAGCTCTCCGATACATGGCTTTCATTGAATGATCAGGCGATTCGTTTGATGAAAGCCGGAAAAGTTGCTGAAGCTCTGGATAAGCTGAATGCGGCCTACAAAATCAATCCGAGTGAACGTGTTTTGCGGGAAAATCTTTTGATTGCAGAAGCGCGGCTTTCTTCGGAGCTTTTGGCTGCAGGTAAAATAAATGATGCTGAACCGCATTTGCTGCGTGCTCTGGATCTGGAAAAGGAGTTTCACAATGAAAGTATGCCTATGCTTCTGGCTAACTATGCGCAGTTGCTTAAAATGACCGGTCGTTCCGATCAGGTAAGCGATATGTATAAAAAGTATGGTGCTGCCGCTCCTTAGATGCTCTTATTGGTGGATTCGAGATCTAGCTGTTTAAAACAAGTCAGCAGAGTTCTTGCGCTCCGCTCCGTACTGATAGACCGGCACCGGCTGCTGACCGGCGCCGGTCTTAGCGGCTATTGATCAATAATCTTGACCGTAAGGACGTCTTTTCATGAGTCCGTAGATTGTATCGGCATCAAGTATTGATTGACCTTCTTTGACGAGGCGGATTTCGTCTTTCAATACTGTGCCCCATGGTTCTAGACCTGCGTGTAACACCAAACGATCAAGTTTGTATTTTGAATTACTCTCTTCAAGGCGCTTGTTCAACTTGTCCATAAGTTTAGTCACCGCTTCGCTTCCGCCCATTTCTTGCAATTTGGCAGCCAGCTTCTGAAAGCTTTCAACGCCCTCTCCTTTCGACAGAGAATTTGCCAGTTTGTCTAAGGTCGCTTTGTCTGCGACTTTATCCAGCATTTCACTGTATTTGTCGCGAATCCCGTTTTTGTCGAATTTGACTTCTTTGCCGTCTGCGAAAGTTACAGTTGTCTCGCCTGCTGCATTGCTTTTGATTGATTTGACGGCGCCTTTAATTTCATAACTACCGTCTTTGTGAACGCTGACTTGATCACCACTTGTTGTTCGAAGCGTTTCAGTACCGTTGGCAATCGTCAGTTTGTCTTTCGCTTTTTCCCGCCAGAGTCCGCCGGGTCCGAGAATCTCGTTATCGTCGCTATCTCTTTCCGTCCGGCGGTCCTCGTGGGACGGCGATTTCCCGGGAAGATTGTCTATTGAAGGCGGCGAAGTTTCTGGACGATTACTTGACGGATTGCTGCTTTCTGATGGAATTGCTTTTACATTGTTCAGCAAGTCGCTGAGCGATGGGCTTGAATCTTCTCGAGAGCCGGACTGTTTGGGAATTTGGCTGCTTTCCCTTTCGAAAGACGGCGCCAAGCCGATACTAAGATTCGGCAAATGCTGCGCGTCATTATTTTTTGGACTGCTTTCGGGAAGCTCTCCGCTATTCGGCTTGCCCGAATTCTGTTCATGCATTCTTAAATCTATTATCTGCGAAAGCAGATTGACGGCTGTTTCTTCGCTTGAGCTAAGGTGGCTTTCGCCTGTTTTATGCGTCTTTGGTAAATCTGTTTCAATGTAATTTTCATCGCTCATGACTGGTCCCTCTAAGTGCCGTGGACCAGCCTCAACCTTCTCGTGACTTAATAATGAGGGCTTCTATCCTGACTCGTGAGGTGGATTCTTACCTTCAAAGGATGTATCGGAAGTCAGGCAAAGCTGTGGATGAACACAGAAGAAGAATGGAAATGTTTTTTTGTTACCAGATGCCTGGGAGCCAGCGAAAGCGGACTTTTTGAGCGTATTCTTTGTAACCGTCCAATTGGGTCATGAGGAGTTTTTCTTCAAGCTGCGTTCTATAAATCAAATAAGCAACAAGCAGAATTTGCGGCAAAATGGAAATCCAGGAGCCCAGCGCCGGAGCATCAAAAATCATGGCAAGCGACGCAAATGCATAGCCCGGATGTCTGATCCATTTATACGGGCCGACCGAGACTACCGATTGTCCCCTGTCCGGCTGAAGTCGAATCGCAGAGGAGAAAAACTTGTTCACTTGCATTGACCAGAAAAAGCCGGACCAGCCAAGTGCAATAGCAAGCAGAGAAGCTGACTGAACTAAGTTCGGCACCTGATCGCTATAGTGCCATTTACTCAAATCTATGATCGCAAGTCCGTAATGCAGGAGAAATAGAAGGCTTATAATCGGGCGCCCAAGAGGGTCCTGATCTTTGCCTTTTGGGCGCAGGCGCTCAGACAACAATTCCGGGTCGATTTTAACTACAGCAACTGAACTGAGCAAGCATTGAATAGAAAGAACTCGCCAGACCGAGGGCAGGTCCCATGAAGCGGCAAGCGTCGAAATGGCAAGTGCCAGCAGTCCATAGAAAGCAAGAATTAGGATCACATATACAATACGATTCATGTGCCTCTTTTCGATTTTCTGCAATCCAAGCACTGACATGCAAGATTCTAAACGATCTCAAGCGACTTCGACCGGCTCGCCCTCGTAGCTCCCCCGGAGCGCGGGCATCTTGCCCGCTTCTAGGTCCGCTTTTAGAAGCAGTCGGGACGCCTGCGCTCCCAGGGAGAAAAAGCTTCTGCGAATTTACAGGGCTTAGAGAACCCGGTTTCGACAGCTTGCGCAAAAGACTCTCAGGCCGTTGCTCTGGTAAAAGCGGACTTCCTGCCACTTGCGACCGTAAGCAATATAAAGTTTGTCATCGGCTTTTCCGCGATAGGCAATATGAACTTGTTCCGTGCAGCAGGGCACAAGGATCTCATCGGGATTTTCGTTTTCAGCTGCTTGCTCTTCTGTGTTTTTGTTTTGTTCTGTCGTCATTATTTTAGCTATTCCAATACTCATTTCTTTTTCAGGCTTCAGTCCATGCAAGCCCTGGGCTCTTATTCTTGATCTTGCTGTTTAAAAGGAAGCCTGACGATAAAAGTCGCACCCTGTCCCAGTGTCGATTCTACTGAAATCGTTCCGTGGTGCCTGTTGATAATTTCGCGTGTGATCGCAAGACCCAGTCCTGTGCCGCCTGCGCCGGACCTGCTGCGAGCTTTATCTGCACGATAAAATCGGTCGAAAATATGGGGAAGATCTTTCTGGTCGATACCGGTGCCGGTATCACTGATTCTCAACTCGACTGTCGAATTCTCAAGCGGCGCAATTTTGGCCCTGACATTGCCGTTTGTAGGCGTGTGGTTGACTGCGTTGGTTAGAAGGTTGATGAAGGCTCGTTGAAGTTGAATGTTATTGCCCACTATAACAAAATCATCTTCAGCAGGATCAAAATGCAAGTTTACCGATTTTTTCTCTGCTTGTGAACGTACTTGCTCCATGGCTTCGCGCAGTGCATCCGCTAAGATAACGTCCTCGGTCCAGCGAACCTGCGTGTTTGAATCAAGTTGCGCTACGTCAAGAAGATCTCTCAGCAAGCTTGCCTGGCGTTCTACCAGATTCTCCAGAGAGCGCAAAAATTTCTGGCGCAGCTCCGGATCTTCTGCCGCTCCTGCTTGCAAGGCTTCCACCACTGCTCCGATAGCCATGGTCGGTGTTTTTAGTTCATGGCTGGCATTTGCAATAAAGTCCTGTTTCAGCTTTTCCTCTTGTCTGAGACGGCCAATCATCTGGTTGAACGATGCTACGAGTTCACCGATCTCACCTTTAACCGTTACAGGCACAAAGGCTGTGATGTCCCCTGAGTCGGCAATATAGGTGGATAGTTCGCTCATATGTTTGATTGGTTTTGTCATGCGGCGGGCCAACCATATACTAATGATTGCTGTTGTGACGAGAGTTGCCGCTATTATTTGTAGAAAGAAAATCAAATCGGAGTTGAGCCTCTGCTTCAGTTTAGTAAGCTCAACTCCAAGCTGAATCACTCCCATTGTTTCGCCGGGGCTGGAACGGA
>JAIEPM010000594.1 GCA_019748395.1 Candidatus Obscuribacterales bacterium | reverse complement strand
TTTAGGTTGTTCTTGCCTAGCTGCAAGCCTGCTTCATAAAGGGCTAGACCATATTGCGTGCGGAGTCCGCCTTGCTCATGTATTTTTGCGGAAGCAATTTCTCTTTCGAAATCGGCGAAGATTGGATCATTCTCCTTTGCATTGAAAGTCTTCATTCTGAGTTCTTCGATGCAAGCTTGAATACGCTGTCTTTGCGAACTCTCCGTAATGTCATCTTTTTGTTCTTCAGCTTTTTGACTCTCGTTTGCAGTGGAGGCATCGCTTCCATGTTCTTGATCAAGGGTCGATGTCAAATGGCTAGAGTCAATATTGAGCGATGGCAGAGCTGAATCTGCATAGCTCTGCAGATTCGAATGAACTGAATTGTTTTCGCTAATTCGCCGAACTTCATCGATCAGAGCAAGCTTGGGGCTTTCGATCTTATTTGGAGAGTCGTTCGAGGCTTCGAAGTCGTTTTCATTAATCATAGTATTAGTCCGTCAGCGCTAAGTCTCCACAAACTAATGGTCGAACTTAACCAAAACCTGACTAACTGATCTGCATACTAAAATAAGTCGCCCAGAGTCTGCCCGAGAGACTTTGCGATTTCAATAGTGCCGCCGCCGTTACCATCGAGAAGAACATTTGCGGCTCCGAATAGGGAGTCAACCATTTTGGCTGAGCCTGGATTGATGAGCGGCGCCAGCTCGGGAGCGGCGATCATCGCTGCAAGGCTGAAAAGGCTGCCAAGTTTTCCTTCTGCCGATTCTTCAGGAATCAGATTCTCCAACAAATCCATCGCGTTTCTCCCTATTTCCGGTGCATTGTCTCTAATTACGAGCTTGTCTGGGAAATTAGGCGAAAAAAAATGATTTAATTGGATTCTGTGAAACAATAGCCAATTGATGTAATGCGCAGGCTTTCGCCTGCAGCCTCAAAGGGTTTGGCCGATGAAAAATGCTCAATCTAATCAAAGTAAATCGCCTTCGCAGCTTATCAGCGAAAGAATCGCGGAGCTGGGCGACTGGCGTGGCGATATGCTTGCCCGTGTGCGCTTATTGATTAAAGAGGCGGACCCTGAAATTACTGAGGAATGGAAGTGGCGGGGCGTTCCGGTTTGGTCTGATAATGGCATTGTTTGCACAGGCGAGACATACAAGAATGTTGTAAAGCTCACTTTCATGAAAGGCGCATCCGTTGACGATCCTGAAGGCATTTTTAATGCGAGTTTAGATGGAAATGCGCGGCGTGCAATCGATTTGTATGAAGGTTATGAGCTGAATGAATCGGCCTTTAAGGACTTAGTTAGAGCTGTGGTCGCTCTCAATTCCAAGAAAAAGAAGTGAGGGATGCCTGCTTCAGGCATCCCTCTTAATATTCAGCACGATCAGCTTTCTAGGCTATTGATCTAGCGAGCGACTTTCTCCTTGCTCAGCTCAATCTCTCCTGCTAAAGGATGTCCATCCGAGCCGGAACGCTGTGTGTCACGAAGTTTTCCATCTGTTGCCGGATATCCGATGAATCCGGTTTGACCGGCCTTGCGATTCGGCGGCAAGCCAAGATTTTGCAAGGTTTCTTCAGTTGAGTTGTACCATTGACCGATTTTGAGAATTCGTCGGGCGTCATCGCCAGTGGCAATTTTTCTGCCGAGCTCATTGGCGATTCTAACTTGTTTTTCAATCTGCTGCACGGTAGTTAAGCGTTTGCCCTTTTGAGAATCCCAGAGGTTTTCCTCAATGCCTGCGCGTGTATGCTGACCAAGCGCGATCATCATCGCCGCCAGAGGGTGAGAGAGCCGGTGAACAGATTGGAATGTGAAAACAGAGCCATGTGGTATTCGACGAACCAGTTCCATCCAATCGAAGGGATTGGCACCACAGGAGCCACCGCCACCCATGCTGAAGAAGCCATTTACGGGACCCATATATAGTCCTCTGCGGATGAGTCTCTCGACAATTTCCAGGCTGTGAATATGAGCAAGCGCAAAGTACGGCTGGATGCCATGCTGCTTTAGGCGTTTCAGATGTTCTATATAGAAATCAGGAGTGGCATCTACCACCATGTTTGAAAATGCCCACAGCATTTCTTCGGTGGCAACGTGAGTGCCGGCCCAATCATCCATGCCTGTTAGCGATGTAATATCCCACTGGCAGGAGCCGATTGCGACTGTCACTTGATCCGGCTTGGGATCTAGTTCCGCCAACATATGACGAGTATCGTAACCTTGCCATTGTGCTTTGCTATGGTCGTCGGGCGGTGAAAATGAGATGGAGCCTCCCACTTGCAAAATCATTTTTGGCACCGCTTCGCGCAGACGGCCAATCAGCTCTCCATATTCTTTGAAATTCTTCGAAATATGCCCGGTCTTTGGATCACGAACGTGAATGTGGAGCATGGTAGCGCCCGCGTTATAGCAATCTACCGCTTTTTGAACTTGCTGCTCCCAGGTGACTGCAATGTCCTCCGGATAATCCGACGGCAGCCATACCGGACCGTACGGGGCTGCGGTAATAATTAGCGGCTCTTGATTCTCCGGCAGCAATGAATCGTCTGTGAAATACATGCTTTTGCTTCTCCTCGTTCAGTTGGGTTATTGCTCTAGCCTGGCTAGTTCCTTGGACAGAATACTTGCGCCAGATTCTCCGGCTTCAATACCGAAGGCAACGCAAACTTTCAAAACTGCCATGATCTCTTCAACGCTAGCGCCTGCTTTAAGTGCGCTCTTGATGTGGCGCCGCGTGCCGGGTGCGTACATGTGAGTAATTGATGCATCAAAAGCTATACTGAGAAGTTCGATGAGTTTTGCATCGAAGATTCCGGCTGCGTAGATGCCGATGCCGCAACTCATAAATTGGTCGGTAAACAAGGGAGCGAGATTATCCTCGGACTGAACCGTCCGATTGAAGATTTCGTTTATCGTCGAAGAGTATAGCGCAATATACTCTTTTTGATATGTCATAAAAATAAGACGGTGATCCTGAAATCTAATCAATTTGCATTAGAAACGGAGTCGTTCGGATTATGACTTTCGGTCAGGAGCTTCCATAGTGTTCCTTTTCCTAATGTTCTGTCTAATCCTCTTGCAACGAACAAAGTGAGAAACACAAGGAATAAGCCGAATAGATGGGCAATCATAAGGAGCAGCTCTTCTTTTAAGGGTGCCTCTGCCACGTGTTTGGCAAAAATCTTCTCTTCTAATTCGCCGCCGAAAAGCACAATTATTGCCATTGCCGCTGCCTGTAGAGAGGCGGCTTGCAAAATCGATTTGCTCCGCATATTTTTTATGAGCGGAATATTTTGTGCCAGCATGACAATTTTACCCAGCGCAAGCGACTCGACCAGAGCTTTCACGTATCCATGAATAAAGTCGTTTATTCCAAGTTGAATCAGGATCAAAGACTTTCCCGTGGAAATAAGCACGAAGCTGATTGCCAGATAGATAACTATGCCCGAGAGTTCCTTCAGTTCGTGCATAATGAGGTCTTTCTTTTGCGACATTTGTCACTCCTGAAATCGCGTTGTTTTTGCGCATCTGATACTAGCAGAAACTATCCCGTTTAGATTAAGACCGAGAATGCTCTTTTCATGGGGGTCCAAATTAGCCCTTAAAGCAGTTCGACATGTCCTCAAATTGCTCTTGTGAGTAAAGAATGCCTCAATTACAATTAAGTTCAATAGTGCCTGAAGTGCTTCAACTTTAAATTTGCGACGGAGAAAAATGATGGAAGAACTAATTTCGCGTCGAGTCGCTTTACTTGGAACTGCTGCAGGCCTAATCTCAAGCAGTATAAATTTTGCCGGGGCAGCTACTAGTGAGTCCCGGTTTGAAAATCTAGACCATGAAAAGTTTATGCGACTGGCGATAAAACAGGCTTTGAAAGTGCCGAAATGTCCCTTTGGTGCCGTTGTTGTTAATATCAAAACCCTGAAAGTTATGGGCGAAGGATGGGTTAGGGCTGATAAAAATCCGATTTGGCATGGAGAAATGACCGCCATATACAACTGTCCGGATATTAGTAAAGAATTCAGCTGGAGTGACATGGCTCTGTACACCACGGGGGAGTCTTGCCCGATGTGTCAGGCTGCCATAGTCTGGACCAAAATGCCGCTTGCTGTTTTTGGCAGCTCGATACCGTTTCTGCAATCTTGCGGATTCGGGCAAATCGATATTAGAGCGCAAGCTGTAGTAGATGCCGCCCGAGATGATTACAAAGGAAATTGCACTATTATTGGTGGCATTTTGGAAAAAGAATGCAACGCTCTTTTCGAGAAAGCGAAGTCCCTCTAGCAAAGCAAGATTGTGCGCTCGACGCTGCGTAATTGCGCAGTGAAATACATCAATTCATGCGGATTGCCGCAGCCCGTTTCCTTTACTTCGTCAGGATTTGGTTAGATCCTGAAAGTTAGTATTGCTTCGTTGAATTCAATTGCTGATTCAGCAAATCAGCAATTGAAATGCGGTAGAACCAGGCTGACCGTTTTTAGCCATGGTTTAAGGAAGGGATGAAAGATGAGCGGCGAGTTCAAGTATATAGTAGATCCAGAGAAGCGTTATGATGGACCGGAGTTTGACGAATATTGTATTTCGGAAGGTCAGTATTTGCCTGCGACTCGAGACCGTACACCTTGCATTACTTGTCCTTTGTTCAATCTTTGTCAGCCTGGCTTTGAAGAGCAGGTAAGACTAATTCAGATTGGTGAAAATCCCAGCCTGACTGCCAGTTGTGCTTTCGAGGGCGACAGTCTGTCTCCGGAAAATTTACTAAAGGATTTGACTCAAGAGCAAAGAGATTTTGTTATTTCAAAGATACCAAATTTCTGAGCAGAGAATTCGGCGAGACAGGATTGGTAAAAAATCAATTTCTACTTAGGAGAAGGAACTATGTATTTTGGCGAAATTTCATCAGAAGAACAAGCAATAATCGGCAAGCAACAGTTGTTGGTGAAGATGCAGCTGGCAGAACGCCAGAGCGCGGAACTAGCAAAACAACAGCTGGCTGTTAAATCTGGTTTGGCTCGTGCGAAGGCAGCTTCTCAGTCAAACAACGGAGCTTGATCTGCGCGTTGATTCGCTTGGCGAGAAAATCTGCGCGAGCTTCATTCTTCCAGAGGATTCGAAATGAAGGGTCACAACAATTCAATTAGAGCTCAAAAACTGCGCAAGCTTCAAGAGCTTAAAGCTGAGGGCGTGCCGGCTTATGGATACAAATTTGAGCGTACTCATAAAGCCGCTCAAGTTATATCGGAATTCGATTATCTCAAAACAGATGAATTCGCCGATGAGGAGATTCGACTTTGCGGAAGAATCATGAATCAGCGCTTCACCTGGACCTTTATTGATATTGCCGATGACTCAGGAACTGTGCAACTCGTGTGCGACAAGTCAAAGCTGAGCAAGGATACTTTGCGGCAGCTGAGACTTCTCGACCGTGGCGACATCATTGGTGTGAAAGGGCGGGCAATGCGCACAAAAAATGGACCTCCTTCGGTTTGCGTGGAAAGCTGGGAGCTTTTAGCTAAATCTCTTCAGGCTCTTCCTGAATCTGCCGCAGCCCTCAGTGACGTGGAGCAGCGCTATCGTAACCGACATCTGGATCTGCTTTTCAATGAAGAAGCACGAGCTATGCTGCTGAAGCGTTCAAAGGCTATCACGACACTAAGAGGATTTCTTGACGGCAGGGGTTTTCTGGAAGTCGAAACACCGATCCTTCAGGTTCAGGCGGGCGGCGCCGAGGCTAAGCCATTTATTACGCATCACAATTCTCTGGATATTGAAATGCAAATGCGCATCTCACCGGAGTTTTACTTAAAACGTTTGCTGATTGGCGGGATTGAAAGAGTTTACGAGATAGGCAAAAACTTTCGCAATGAAGGCATAAGCGCCCGGCACAATCCGGAGTTTACCTCGATAGAACTGTTTCAAGCCTACAGCGACTATTACGAATTGATGGATTTGACTGAATCTATGCTTCGACACATTGCCGTATCTGTTTGCGGCGGCGGCAAAATAAATTACCAGGGCGTCGAGCTTGATTTTGAACAGCCTTTCAAAAGAATCACAATGACTGATGCTATTGAAAATGTTCTCGGCATTGACGTTGATTCAGTAGAAAGCTTTGAGGAGCTCAAGGATATAGCTAATGCCCTGGGTGTCAGGCTGAGCGACGAAGATCTGCGAGGTGAGATTGTTAATGCGATTTTTGAACAAAAGGTCGAACAAACATTGATTCAACCAACATTCTTGATGGAACAGCCTGAGGAAGTTTCAACCTTGCAAGCGCCACACCGCTCACGAACCGGATATGCGGAACGCTTTGAATTGTATATTTTCGGAAGAGAAGTTGCCCACGGGTGCAGCGAGTTGATTGACCCGCGTTTGCAGAGAAGCCGCTTTGAAGCGCAAACTCGTAAGCGAGCAAATGGTCATGAGGAAATGCCTGCACTTGATGCCGAATTCGTTATGGCAATGGAATATGGAATGCCACCGATGATGGGGCTCGGCATCGGCATAGATCGCTTCGTCATGTTCCTCTGTAATGCCCCGTCGATAAGAGATGTGATCGCGTTTCCGACGATGAAACCGCTGCCGCGTGTAGCGGAAATGGGAAGTCATTTAGCCGACACCGATATTCGCGAAGTTGGATGATTCAACTTTTGCGTCGAGCATCGCTTCTTTTGAGTGAGAGAGCTGAAAAAACTGATTTTTCAGCAAAATGTAAAAACAAACATAAAGGAGAAACAATGAGTGAGTTAATAAAACAATTTGACGAGCCTCCAGTTAAGGAATCCGCTTCGTCTAACATAGAAAACTTTGTGCAAAGTCTTTTACCGAGCAGTGGCTTCACGTAGCTGAATCCTGATAGGGATGTGGCAGTCATTCCATCCGATCGCCAGGGACTTGTAAAATTGAATACCGGCGACACCTTGAATAGAATACACGGTGCTGATATTTTGCGAACAGCTAATGGCGACGAGCTGGTTGTGAAAGGGGAAAGTTCAACCTTGAATGCTCCCGGTGCAAAGGTGGAATGGAAAAATCCGGATACGGGTAGATTCGAAAAAGTTTCGCAGCTGCCTGGTGAGTACGGATAGGGGAATGCAAACTATCGGGTCACTCTTTCAAATGGCACTGTAGTTTTGCTCGAATCCATTGGTGGAGTCCCAAGAATTAGTTCCGCCACAAATGGGTCGCATACAACGCGATTCACTACTCGCGCTCAAGAGGCGCCGAAAATACGCAGGTAAATCTGCTTCTCTGAAAACTCCGGGATACGAAAGGTGTGAAGTGCCCTCTTCCACTTTTCGTACAGGAGATTGTAAGTCACAAGAGCTGGGAAACAGCCTCATCAAGCTTTATTGCAGGAGATTGAAAGCTATGTGTAAATGGAACGAGTTGCATCCGCGTTTCGTGCAGACGATGGAAAGTCACGAGTAAATGGAACGAACTGCATCTGCCTTTCATGCGGAAGATGAAAAGTCACTGTTTTTAGCGAAGCGATCAGCAATTCAGGCTGATTATATTGTTTGGGTCATTAGCTCAACGGTAGAGCAGCTGCCTCTAAAGCAGCCAGGTGTCGGTTCGAATCCGTCTTGACCCCCCAATTTCGCAGGCAACTGGCTCTTAAACGCTCTGAGCTTCTTTGTAAGCCTTCGTTCAGGTCGGTCATGACCGCCTGTAGAGGCGCTGCCATGCGGCGCCCTGGTCTCGAGCCTCTCCTACGTCAATCGCTGCGCTGTCAGGTGTCAAAGGTCAAGATTGGCGCAGGGTGACGCATGGCGTCATCCCTAAGGCTAAATTGCAGTTTAGTGGTTCATGCTCAAATCTACCCTTTTGTTCATGCATTAATTCTGCAGTCTGATTTTTGATTCGGCATAAGGCGAAACTTTAGTCACCGGGAAGCATTTCGCGTGAATTTTGGCGTTTGTCGAGGTCTTAATGGCAACGCACACAAGAGGTAGGTGCTGCTTTTGGCCCGATTTCTTTAGGGTAAAATCAACGGCTCTGGCATCCCGTATTTTGTAATAGTTCTTCGCCGCAACTTCGGTTGCAGGAGCATGGTGGTCAATGAACAGGCAATTAGCAGTTTTGAGCATTTTGATTTGTATGAGCGTAATGCCGGTGCATGCACAACAGTTCAAGGTCGGAGACCGCGTGCACAGCACTGTGTCCGGGTTTGATGGAACCGTAATTGAGACCGGTGGAATCGACGGATATGTCAAAGTGTCGCTTGATGGGCTGCCTCAAGATGTTGCAAATTGGATGAATCCTAAGTGGTTGACCGCGCCGCAAGGCGGACAGCAAGCAGGCAATCAACCGCAAGGACAAGCCGCCGGAAACGCCGGGATGCTCGCACAGCAGAACGGCGGGCAACAAAGT
This sequence comes from Candidatus Obscuribacterales bacterium, assembly GCA_019748395.1. GTDB lineage: Bacteria > Cyanobacteriota > Vampirovibrionia > Obscuribacterales > Obscuribacteraceae > JAIEPM01. Next base: position 8,366 of record JAIEPM010000594.1, on the reverse strand, counting down.
GGACCATGGTGGAATCCTGGCGCGGGAGCTAACAATTTTAAAGTGGGCGATCGAGTATTCAGTGAGGTTTCAAAACTATACGGAACAATTACCGAAACCGGGGACCGCTCGGGATTCGTAAAAGTCATGATTGATGGAAGCACAGGTTCGTCGCTGCTCAATCCAAAATGGTTGAAGCCTGCGGGCGGCCAAGCAGCTCCGGGTGCGCAGGCTGCCGGTCAAGCCGGTGGTCAACTTGGCGGAATGCCGGCCGCTCCTGCCGCTGCACAGGGCGGCAGAGCTGGCGCTGCTGGGCCGTTCGCTCCCGGCTCAAGAGTTGAGTTCGATAGGGCAGAGGGGTCTCAGCCACAATTCGGCAGATGGGACAGTGGAACCGTAATCGGAAAAGATCAGTTCGGGCGGGTTCAAATTAAAGGGGACAATGGGACTGTCTACAATGTAACTGACGATCCCCGCTGGATCCTCCCCGGCGGAAGTGCTGTTCCTGGTCCTAGACACGACGCCTTCAACAAGCCAGTTACTCCGGCGCCGACTCCGAACAGACCGGTGGGTGGCGCCCCCAGGAATGGTGGTGGCGGTGCTGCCGGGCCATTCAGTGGCGAATGGACTGTCGTCAGCCTGGATGGTCAAAGATATGAAGCCGGTGCTCAAAATTTCAACTTCGTTGGATCGCGCTATGAAATCCTCAACCAGGGCATGACTATGTCCGGTAACTTTTCTGTTTCCGGAAATTCCGTACAAATGATTTCAGACGACGGCACGCCCTTTGCCACTTTCCAATATTCCATGCAGGGTGGCCAAATGGTGCTAAGCGCTCCGGGCACACAATATGTTTTGGTGCCTGCGCACAAGTAATTTTGCATTCACCGCTGTTCGTAACTTTTGCGCCGGGAAAGGTCAATTGCAAAAACGATTCAAGAGACCTTTGTGCTTCCTGCTGCGAGGCAGGTGATGCATTTATTGCGATGTCCGCACCACCTAGAAATATTTGTTTGTCACCGATTGTTCTGAAGAAATTTAGAGGTGCTTCTATATCAAAAAAGGTGGCTTGGGGAATACGCATAGTTTTCGGTAGTGTTGCGGCGAGCGAGAAGACTCTATAACTGCAGCTATCTTCTTGATTGTGATGAGATTTCGGACTGTTTCTGCTGAATTTCTGCTTTCCTTTCAGACTCGAGGGTTTTGAGAGAAGGTGGAGGATTCGGCTCTCCAAGCAATTTATGTAATCGATAGCGGATATCGTCGGCTTCGTCCAGTGTATTATTTGCGAAGTTGCTAAACTCCTTTATGCCATCTGAAATGCCACGCAGTTGTCTTTGATTTTCTTTGCATCTGGCTTCGATTTTTGCAGCTTCCTGTTTTGCAGCTTCCTGTCTTGCTGCTTCTTGTTTTGCGGCTTCCTGTTTTGCAGCTTCCTGTTTTGCTGCTTCTTGCTTTGCTGCTTCCTGCTTCGCTGTTTCTTGTTTCGCTATTTCCGCTTCTCTGATTGCCTGTGCACGTTCCTTCTTCTCTTGTGATTTCTCGAGCAAGGTCAAATAAATGTCTTGATCATCCTTATTGAAATGAAGGTTCGGATCAATCCGGGAGAATCGCGTTTCCGTTTGAATCACCAGGTCCTTGCTATGGGGATGAATCTTCAGACCTTCCAGCGGTGTGAATTCTACGTGGGTGGCTGATTGAGCCTTACCTTTCGTTACTGAATTGTTCCAAACATCAGCTGCTATTTGAGGGCGTTTGCTATTCTCATTGTTTATTGTATTTATCTCTTCTCTAAGAGCTTGAAGTGCTTTAAGGTTGTGAGCATTGTCAAACTCGATAATGCGTCGGTCGAGAATATGTGAATGGGTTTCTGGATCGAAGTTTTCCGGCATTTTTATCTCCTGCTCAATTGCTGAATATTCGAATTTTCAAGACTTCACTTATGGATTGAAGTATTCGGACTAGCGAAGCTGCTTTTCCAAGGCAGGCTTTATTCATTACGAAAGTTTTTATGGCTAAGAATTGCGGTTTGCTGTTTTGGGAGTTCGAATCGGCGGAACTCGGCTTTCCCGCCGCTCGCGAAATAAGAACATCTCGGACATATTTCTCGGCGGCAAAATTGTATTCTTCATCAGAGCATGACTGCGGCAGTCCTAACGTGGTTTTCAGCGCCATGCGGTAAATATCCGTATTTATGGATAAATACTTCAGTGGAGTAAGTTTGACAAAAGGAAACTCGAGTCTTCCTTTGCCTTTTGTTTGAGAATATTTCCAGACTAACTGAGCGTATTGCGCATGTCTGCCATAGCAGTTGTTTATTGCGCTTACCGAAAGCAGCAATGTCTTGAGCGTCGATTCGTCTCGATGTTTATCGAAGTCTTGAATGCTAATGTCCAGCATCCTCGCGTAGGACTGTGCATCGATGTTCATTGACATGTTAATCCACCCTCATGAACTGCGTGTGCTTAAGGTCGCTTCTGCAAATGCAATATGCTCTTGAGTTTGGCAAGCGTTTGTAAGAATCTTATGAGAAGCTCCTGGCAAACTGCAGAATTTTCCGATGCAGGAGCTTTCGGCTTCCGAGAGCTTTGTGCAGCAGGGAGTTTTTTGCCGGAAAATGTTGGATGCAGATCCACCAGTTTGGTGTAGATCTGCATCCTGTGCTTAAAGTATTAGCGATGCGCTGTCTTAGACCTTAACCGCTTCTTCAGTCATAGGTGCAAGAGGGTTGTTGAATATGGCATCGCGGGCATTGGCACCCTGCCAATCAATCGCTCTTGTATCAGCGTTTACGAAGTTGGCATACTGGACATCAGCATTTTGGAAACTCGACTCGCTCAAGTCAGCGTTTTCAAAGTTTGCGTGCTCAGCACTGACTCCGACGAAGGTATCCTGAGCTGCTAGGTGGTGGTCGACTCTAGCGTTCAGGCTTGTGAGATTGGCGTCAGTCAATGTGGCGTAATCGAAGTTGGAGTCAAGCGAGACTGCATTGGTGAGATTGGCTCCTTCCATGTTGGCATAGGAGAAGTTAAAGCTGTCCAGTCCCGAATGCGTCAGGTTCGCATCTACCATTTGAGCGCCGGAAAAATTGCTTTGATATCCTACTGCGTCATGAAGGTTGATGCCGTTCATGTTTGCTCCTGAGAAGTTGGAACTGTCTAGAGTGGCGCTTGATAGATTTGCTCCTTGAAGGTTCGCGCCTTGCAAGTTAGCATTGTTGAACAGGGTGTTAGTTTCGAAGTAGCCTGCCTGCGCACCCGATAAATTTGCGTCGATGAGTGTGGTGCCATTTTCAAATAAGGCTCCTGCGATATTCAAGCCCGAGAGGTTTGCGTGGTTGAGATTGTCATTGCTCAAGAATTGTGCTCCTTCCAGATTTACCTGGTCGCCGGATAGGTTTCTGCCGGAGAGATTTACGCCGGTAAACTCGGTACCTTGCATGTTGGTCTGGTGAAGAATGGCGCCGGCAAAAGTAACATTAGTCATAAGGGCATAGTCAAGACCGGTTTCAGTCAAGTTGGCGGAGTCAAGATTCGTGCCGTTCATAGTTGCTGTTTGAAGGCTTGCACCGGTTAGGTTTGCCGACTCGAGGTTGGCGCCGTTGAAGTTCGCTGTCCACATATTGGCCCCGGAGATATCTGCGTTTGCCATGTCAGCTTGATAGAATTTAGTATCAACAGCTTGTATATTGCTCATTTGAGCGTTTTGCATATCTGCCTTGGCGAAAATGGCGGTATCAGCGTAGGCGCTTTGTAAATTCACCTGCTCCATGCTTGCGCTGGTGAAGTTAGCTCCGGTTGGGGTTTCGCTTCCTTGAAGTGCTAACTGTGCATTTTCCAAATTTGCGCCGTCTAGATTTGTGTTTTGCAGTTCGCCGTAAGCCAGATTTGCACCTTTCAAATCGGCGCCTTTCATCGAGTCTCCCTGAAAGTTTGTTCCTTGCAGGTTGTCGCCTGCTAGATTGATTCCATCCAAGTTATATCCGGTCAGGTTCATGCCGGCCAATTCGCCCGCTTTTCCCATTTGTTCGAGTTGTTGGATGCTGTAATGTCCCGTTCCGCCGATTTCCACTTGCATTTGATGATTGGACATCTCGGACACTTGCTTCAACTCTTTGGCTATTGTCGAAATCTTGGATGCTACTTTCTTGTTATTTCTATGTTTACTCATGGCTTTCTTCCTCTCATTTCAGACTGGCTTCGATGCTTAAGTGAAAACTTTGCTTAGTAGTCATCGGCAATCTGCTCTTCATGGCTATTAACATAGACTTGTCATGTGGGGATTTGGTGAGCAATCCCTTTCTGTCTAGAGAATGTTGGAAAGCCAGTCTGATACTTGATTAGCAGGGCTGTCCTTTTTTCCTGAACCCGAGAGATTAGTGGTGACCAGTCTTAAATTGGTAACATTCTCTTTTGGCGGTCGGAATAGACCTGAACAGCTTTTGGGTCTTCCCCGACAACAGACTCGAGCTTTCCGGCCTCCTAATTTCAATTTTTCGATTGTTGCAGAGTTAGTGGGTCGGTTATTAAGTGGTTTCAGCAATTGTGAAAAAAGAATTCTCAGTACCTTCAATTGATCCAACTGATTCAGGTCGCTTTGTTTATGCGGAGGAGCTTGTCCAACCCTTGTCCGATCAGATCGAGACTGCGGTGCCCTTTATACCAGGCGAATCTTCGTATCCTGAATATTTCAAGGAGTTCGTGATCGGTCATTTGAAACGCTTCAAGAAACACCAGCTGCTCGTGCTGCCTGCCGGCACGAAGCTGTCTGGTGATCTGGCGCTTGATTTTGATGCGGACTGGATTAAACCGAAGCGTCTTGCAGGCATTGTTTGCGAAGGAGATCTCACAATCGACGGAGATTTGTTTAACAGAACTCTTTCGTTTGGACCTCTATTATTTGTCAGAGGAAATTTGCAAGTCCAAAATTTGATCAAGGCCGGTGCACCTTTCATCGTCCTGGGAAACGTTGAAGCAAGTGGCATAGTGCTTGGCGAATACAATGATGGTGTGTTGAGAGTAGGCGGTATGCTCCGGGCAGAGGCTTATTTTCTTTTTGATCATGACGGCTATGTTCGTTTGCAAGTGGAGGGACCCGCTTTCTCAACAGACGAAGATGTTTTACGCGGAATTTTAGTGGATGATGTTTTCGAGAACGAAATGGAGGACACTCCGGATGCAGACTTGCTCTGGATGCGCAGCCGCGCTCGCTTGCCGATTTTGTCTTGAGAGGAGTGGTTCATCATAGTTATTCGCAGGCTTGCTCAGTCGCTCTCAGATGACTTAAACTAACATAGCTGTTAGTTTAGGATGGAATATTCATGAGCAAAGATTTTTTGAAACGCTATGAGTCCGGTGATTATGGCGTTTGGAACGAAATCTTGAGTCAAGCGGGAGCTGTCGTAGCCGACGAAGAACTTTATGCTGAAGCGAAAAGTGTTGCGACAGCAATAATGGGCAGGGTAAAAACCAACGCCAATACAGTTCGAAAAACTTTGCTAAAAGCAGGAATGTCACTGGCACCGACGCAGAGCGGTCCTTTAAGTGATGCAGGGCTGTCCTTTCTCACAAATCGATTTGGACCTTTGCCTCTTTCACTTGATGTTTTTTATAAAACCATCGGAGCGATCAGTCTGACTGCTGATGATTACGATTATGGTGATAACGAACTGGAAGCAAAAGATAACATTGATATGCTGACTCTCGACCCTTTGATTGTTGAACCGGCAACTATTTTTGAATGGGCAGTCGATGAATACGATGAGCAATTTGCAGAAGATGATGAAGAGAATAATCCTTTCGCTCTTTTCATTTGTGCTGATTTCTTGCACAAGGCTGATATCAGCGGTGGTGAACCACACACAGTGTATATTCCAGCTTCGACCCCGGAAAATCAGCTAGATCCCTTTGTCAACACGGATGAGGGCGCAATGCCGTTTATTGAATATCTGCGCCACTACTTCAAGTGGGGCGGCTTTTCAGGCTTAGCTGTTATGGAAGTACTTGATGATGACGAGATAGACCTCAATCTTAAAATGCCGTTCGAGCAGGTTAATGGAGATTGGAGAGCGGCGGCGCAACGTTTATTGGAGACATTGAGAGCCGGGTTGATTGATTTCTAGAAAGGCTCCAGCAACTCTACGCATCATCAATTTCCAATTAGGTGCTTTCGCCTGTTGCCGGTGGTATTGGACTGAAGCCGATCATTACCTGGGTTAGATTATTAGCTACTGGAGCTAGACCTGTTGGCAAAGCTGTCGCTTTCAATGCCTGGTTGTATACATCAGCCTGCGCCGACGCCCTTGAGGCAGCTAAAGCGGCTCTATCAGCAGCCGTTTGCAACCATGTCTGCATGGGGAGCGCCGCATGTCCGCCGCAAGTTTTATTCATTGATTGTGTATTCTCAAGGGCTTTCAGCTTAGCAATGGATTTTCTGAGCCTGGTTTTCTTGCTGCTTATTTCTGTCATACCAAAACTCCCGCTGGCAGGTCGATTATTGCCAGAATAGCCGAAAGATGTGAGGAAAGTAAGAGGATTTTGGCGTCAATCGTTGATGATGACTGATTCGAGTGAGGGCGCCTCTGACGCAATCACCAATTTCTCAGGCTGCAATTTCTCGATTTGTGTAGATTTTGATGTTTCCACTGCCGTCGTCAAAGAATTTGATAGTTTTGCTTTGGCTATTTTATTGTCGAGAAAGATATTCAGTCCGTGAGCCGTAATGCCAAAAATAACCGCGGGAAAAACCAGATACTTATATGCATTTTCAAGCGCAAATAGTATGGCGGCAAGATCTTCCCCCTTCTTCAATAAAGGGAGAGTTAGCTCCCTTGTTTCCGGATGATTAATGCCAGATAGCATTGAAGGGACTATGTGCTGTGCTGCAAAGAGCGCACCATGAAGGCCGCTTGCGATATAAAGCAAAAAGGCTCCGATTCCCGCACCTGCCAATGAGGCAATGATTATGTTCTTTCTGATTCTCATGGAAGCGTTAAGGTCTATATTTTTCTCCGGAGCCGATACCTTTGGCTCTGTATTGTTTATATACCCCTTAAAGAAGGTAATGCTTAAGTTTCTGAACCAAAATTTGTGAGCGCTCCGTCTTTTTAACGATGCCCAAAATCATGTTTACTCAGTTTCCGGTTGAAGTCGGTGGCATATTTGATAGTATGGATAACTCTATCTGTGCAGATTCATGCATGGTGTTCAGCGTCTCGTGTTTCTTGTCTTTCAGGAAGCTCTCTGTCGCTCGGAAGCAATCATGGTGTTACGATTGACTGCCTTCGCTTTCCCGCCGGTCGAACTTGCCTTTTAGGATATTAAAGACGGAAATGCGTTTGTGGCGACTTTGTTTGATGTTCTCTATTCTCTCTCGCAGTTCTGCAATTTGAATTCTTGTTTTAAGTACATTTTTCTGAAGGTTTTCGTTGCGAATGATGTCTTCTCCTGCCAGACTTAAAAGCTCATTCTCCGCGTTTTCCAGAACCAGGAGCTGCTCATTTAGCGCTGTCTCAATCTTATCCATTTCAAAATTGTAGTTTCGGTTGATGAGTTTCCCGGTGAGATGGTAGTTTAGAACCAAAAGGAACGTGGTTATGCAAAATAGAGCTAGTGGTTGCGCGGTCGGAATTAAATAGTGAAGACAGATCCATAGGACCGAGCTGGACAATAGTTCCGCGAAGACTCTCCTGGCAGGGTATTTGAGCTCCAGCAAATTGCGGTTTTTCTGCGACTTCGGAGGGCTCTTAGTTGCAATGCAAGTACTTACTGAGTTCGAGAATGAACACGCTAGTATAAAAAGTGAAGCGTCATTGTTGTGAAATTCAAACACGTTAACCTCAATGATGTCGCTTTGAGGTAAATTTTATCATTGCTGAGTTTGCCGGCAAATAGCCTGGGCGTTTTCTTGGAGTGCCCGTGGCCGATTTGTTTTTGTTTGAAGTGGTAAAAGCTAGTAGGCTCGTCTCTGTGTTTGGCAGCGCTTACCCGGAGGGGTGAATGGAAGTCGGCTCTGTTGCTAAGAATCTGGGGCAACTTTCTTATGCTCGCATTGCGACCGCTAGCGTCTTGGTAGCCATCGTGGCAGCTGCCGTTCACGTTTTGAGCTATTTCCTTGCCAGATTCGGTTTTATCGGAGAGTCGGACACTCTTCGAGATTTGATTAACGATGTGCTGCTCATTGTCCCAATGTTTTGCATTCTAAACAATTGGATATTTCGAAAAGCTGGAACGTCAATGCCGACTGCTTTCGCTCTCCGAACGCCGCCCGCAAGCGCAAAGGGAGCTATCTGTATTGGTTTTGCCGGAAATGTCTTCAGTCTGGTTCTTTTGGCAGGATTGATAGCTGTACTAATTTTGATGAACTTCGATCTTGACCACTGGTCTAGC
>JAIEPM010000423.1 GCA_019748395.1 Candidatus Obscuribacterales bacterium | reverse complement strand
AACTCCCGAAGGACAGCGCAGAAAACAAGCAGTTGCGTTTAGATGCCATGGAATCTGCTCAAAAAGAGGCAACGCTGGTCCCTCTGAAAGTATTGGGTTTAGCTCTTGAAGCCCTTGAACTTTCAAAAGCTGTCGCTGCCGAGGGTAATCCGAACACCTTGAGCGACGCAGGCGTGGCAGCCCTCTGCGCCCGAGCCGCTGGCGACGCAGCCCTTTACAATGTTTTGATAAATCTGCCCGGCATTGCCGACAGCGATTTTGCCCGGGGCATTTCCGCAGAAGCGCTGGCAAAAGCCGAAAAACTCAGAGCAGGCTGCAATGCCCAGCACGAACGAATTCTCGGACGACTCTCTTCTTGAAAGCAGTTTTCAAACAGTTAGACGCAGCTTAACCAGCTGAAAGATAGGCAGAAACCTGCTTGAATATATACTCTTTGGACCCTTTCGTGCAGAGACTATTATGAGCAAAACGGTTGACAAGCTGCCAGAGTGTGATGAGCTAAAAAATGAATGGGAAACCGAGCAGTTTCTCATGGAACAAACCCGACTCGATAAAGCAGCGGAGCTGCTCAAAATAGACCGCGCCACTTACGAGCCGATGCGCCATCCCAAACGCTGCTACACGGTCACGGTTCCGCTCAGACAGGACGACGGCAGAGTCAGGACCTATGTCGGTTACCGGGTGCATCACGACATCGCCTTAGGACCGGCAAAAGGCGGAATTCGTTTTCACAAAAACACCAATCTCGGTGAAATGGCAGCCATGGCCATGCTCATGACCTGGAAATGCGCAATTATGGATCTACCCTTCGGCGGCGCTCACGGCGGCATCTGCCTGGACCCGTCTTCGTTGAGCCCGCAAGAGCTGGAAAGAATCACGCGCAGATACACATCTGAAATCATTTCTTTAATCGGACCCGACACCGATGTGCCGGGTCCCGATTTGAATACAAATCAGCAGACTATGGCCTGGATGATGGACACTTATAGCGTCAATGTCGGACATTCGGTGCCCTCCGTAGTTACAGGTAAACCGCGCTCCATAGGCGGCTCGCTCGGACTTCTGGAAGCCACCGGCCATGGTGTCGCATTTTGCGCCCGCAAATTAGCCGAGCACCAGAATCATGCCTCCAAATCACCAACAATCGTGATTCAAGGTATGGGTCAGGTGGGCGCTGCCGTAGCCAGCATTCTCTCGGAAGCCGGCTTTACAGTGCTCGGTGTTTCCGATAGTCGAGGCGGCATCTACAACAAGAAGGGGCTTGATCTGACAAAAGTGCATGCTCACCAGCAGGCCGGCGGACAACTCTCAGACTACAAAGATGCACAGCAGGTCAGCAACGAAGAATTGCTTGAATTGGAATGCGACATTCTTGCACCATGCGCAGTACCATATGTAATACATAAAGACAACGCCACGAAGTTGAACTGCAAAATGCTCGTCGAGGGAGCCAACGCTCCTGTAACCGTAGAAGCTGATGCTATATTGGCAGATCGCGGCATCGTCGTATTCCCGGACATCGTAGCCAACGCCTCCGGTGTCACAGCCGGATATTTTGAATGGGTTCAAGGACTGATGCAACTATTCTGGACCGAACAAGAGGTCTACAGTCGCCTGGACAAACTGGTAGATAAAGCCTGCCAGAGAACTTTCCAGCGTGCCGGCGAAAAGAAAACCGACCTGCGCACCGCGGCCATATCGCTTGCAGTCGAGCGATTGTTCGAAGCGCGCAAAGTCAGAGGGCTCTACCCCTAAAGCTCTGCCTTTTCATTTTTCGCGGGAATCTGTGCAAGAAGCTTCTTGCACCTTTCCATGCTGCTTCTGTCCGAGTGTTTTTCAGCAGCCTTGTACATCCTTTGCAAATAATCTCTGTATAAATCGGCAAAACTAGAAGCCATTCGCTGATCTATATTAGAGATCCGCTGCAAAGAGTTTTTGGCGGCGGCGTAATCTCCTTTTTCAAGATAAATGGCAAGCGCCCGGCAACGAAAGAAACTGCTGGAAGCTTTATGAGCGGCATCACCTGCATCGCAAGTGCTTGCTGCAGACTCAAAAAGAGCAAGTGCTTCTGTTCTCCGGCCCACTGCCTCATAAGCCGAAGCAAGCTGCGCTTCTTGCTCTCCAATTCGCATATCTAAATTAGGGAAAAGCGCCCTGCTCTCTTTCAATATTTGCTCTCTAAGCTCTATCTCTGACTGAGTCTCCCCTTTCTTTCCAAGTATTTGAGCCTTAACAACACTAGCCTCAAGCCATAGTTGCTTCATTGATTCTTTCTTGATTTGAGAAAAAATCGGAGTCACAATTTCTTGAGCTTCCTGAACGCGACCAAGTTCTGTGAGAAAGCGAGCTTCCACAAGACGAGCAATAGAATAGTACTCCTTAGCAGGTCCATCAGTGGGCATATAGGAAATACAGTTTCGCATCCAGGAAAGTGCCGAATTGTAGTCTCTCAGAATTTCGAAGTAACCAGAAAGACAGAGTGCCCATGAAGAATGCTCAATCGAGCCTGCCGGAATTTTCGCATTCATCGACCTGGCAAATTGAAGAAAATCCTTGCCGCGGCCTTCAGCCATATAAAGATCTCTAAGTTCAATTAAGGCCTGATTGTACTGACCGACACAGACAAAAGTGAAGGCTGAATGATCTCCTTTTAGAGTCCATTCTTCAACATAGTTTTTCAGTAAGACCGCTTTTTGCGACTCATCTATAACTCTGCTATAAAGTAACCTTGTACCGAAGTAAGCTAAGAAGCCATCCCCGGGCGAGCCTTCTTTGATGAGCCTTTGCAGTTCGGAAATAGCACTTTGCCTCATGCCGTTTCGCAAATAGAATCCGATGCGAGCTTGATCAACGATGCAATACTCGTCGAAATGCTTCTCACATAGCTTCAATAATCGCTGGAAAGCATTTTCAGCTGCTCTTTGCTCGCCTAAAGACTCCGAAACTTCAGCCAGCTTGAGCCACAGCTTCTTTTGGGTTTCACGCATTTCAGCTCGGTTCTGCCCGAGCCTATCTAAAGCAGCACAGGCCAGAGCAGATTGAAGCAACTGCTTTTGCAGTTTCAGATGCTTTCCATCGTCGATTATAGAAACATAGCTCAAGCGCAGTTGAGCGCGCTTCAAGGGGTCGAGATTCTCATCATCAGCTATTGAAAGACGCGCGTAATATTCAGCCTCTTCTAAGTCGCCAAAAGCAAAAGCGCTGTTTGAACGAGCGGATGCCCATTTTATATAAGCTTCAGTCTTTGGGCCGAATTGGCAGTCCTTCAAAATTTTTTCCGCATGATCAAAGTCGTACTTTGCTGCAAATCGATCTGAAATTTTTGTGGCGATTGCTCCGGCCTGGCAATATATATCAATACGTTTTTTTGGATCGAGCAAATTCTGATTTTTAGAACTTAGAGCATCTCTCAAAGCAATGTGAGCGGCCGGCAAGTCCTCCTTCGAAATTAGGATCTTCGCAATTTCAATTTCGGCAAAAGCTTGCTGCCTCAATTTCTCCTTGCCTTTGAGCGAGTTTGATTTGAGCCATTTTCTGTAAAGCTCGGTCTTTCTGTCCGCAGACAAGCTCGAGTATCCATCTATGTAACGCTTGAGCGCCGGGACATTTCGATAGCCTTGTAGAATGGCATTATCCGGATCGTCAAGCTTTAGCAATGCTTTTCGACTATTATTGCAATCGCTAATAAAACAGACCGCCGGCACTAAAAGCAAAAGTCCCAGGAAAGCAAGTATCAGGGGTTTGCGATTTCGACTTTCGGGCTCCAGCTTGCATTGATTTAAGGCAAAGAGCATTTCCTGCGCAGATTGAAATCTTTGTTCAGGCTTCTTAGCAAGAGCCTTGCTCAGTAAGCGAAGCAAAGACTGCGGCAATTGCAGCTTTTGATTGCCTAAGCTCAGCGCCTGATTCACATGTTTGTACCTGAGATCCAAATCGCTGCTTCCGGAAAAAGGCGGACTGCCTGTCAACGCTTCAAACATAACGCAGGCAATTGAATAAAGATCGCAACGAGCATCAAGAGCAGCGGAGCTGCATTGTTCAGGGCTCATATAAGCACTTGTTCCAATGGCATGCCCGGTTTTTGTTTGAGCGAGATTGGATTCGTCATCTAGATTCTTGGCGATACCGAAATCGAGAATTTTCACCTTGAGCTGCCCGGCATCATCAAAAATCATGATATTGGAAGGCTTCAGATCACGATGAATCAGATTCTGTTCGTGAGCACAGGAAAGACCATTCAAAATTTGCTCAAAGACATCAAAAAAGACCGGCAGACTGAGCTTTCCCTGACGCTTAAGCAACATAGAAAGTTCTTCACCTTGAACAAAATCCATAAGCAGATAGAGCTGCCCGGAAGGCAGCTCTCCGCGAGAATAAACTTTGACAATCGAGGGGTGATCAAGCGAGGCCAGGAGCAAAGACTCCTGATGAAATCTATCCACAGCCGTGCCCGGACCAAGCAAATGAGCATGCAAGACTTTCAAAGCCAGATCTCTGGGCAGAAGCCGGTCTGAGACCCGGTAGACTGTTGCGTAAGCGCCGGAACCCACTTTTTCCAGAATTTCAAAGCGATTTTCCAGACAGAATCCCAGGAGAGGGTCGCTCCCAGGACATTCATTGAGCCCTGATTCGGCGCTCATAAGCTAATGCACCAGCGAATCCAGCCCGCGCACAGCCATGTACAAAAATGCTTGCAATTGACCGTAAACAACCGAAGTCGAAGTTATAAGCCAGAGTAAAACTGCAACTTGAATAGAGCGGTCTTTCAATAAAACCTCTTCCGGAGTACCTGTAATTGAGTTTTCGGCACTGGAAAGCTGCTGATAGCGCATCAATCCGTAAATGACGAAAGGCACAGTCAACATCATCCACTGCCCGTGAATCGAAAGGAAACTATAGAAAACGTAAGAGGTCAATAAACTTGGAAGTATCAGAGATTCAAATCGGTCAAGCAAAGCAATTGAATATCCTTGCAAGGCCTTGCGATGAGCATCTGCCGAATTTTGCAGCAGGCTTATTTCTCGGCGGCGCTTCTCCAGAGCAAGATAAACCGCACCAAGTCCGGTGCAAAGCAAAAACCAGCCGGACATGGGAACTCTGACGGCCACGGCTCCGGCAACGGCACGAAGCAAAAATCCGGCAGCAATCGAGAGTACATCGAGAATCGCTGCATGCTTTAAGACCAGCGAATAAGACACAGTCAATACAAGATAAGCAAACAAGACCAGAATCAATGCGGGTCTAATCATAAATCCAAGCAAAAGTGCGCTGGGAGCAAGAATTATGGCCATCAGCCAGGCACTTGCGACCGAAATTTCTCCAGCCGCAATCGGTCTTTTCGATTTAGTCGGGTGAAGCTTATCCGCCTCTTTGTCGAGAATGTCATTGATGATATAAATCGAACTTGAAAGCAAACAAAAAGATACTACGCAAAGACAAGCGCTCTGAAAAAGTGTTGGAACATGAACTTTGGCAGCAAAAATCAGCGGCGCAAACGCAATAAGATTCTTGGTCCATTGCTTAGGTCGCATGACTCTCAGGTACGGCGAAAGTTTCGGCCGATTTTTTGACGCTTCGTTTGCGGCTGTACTTTCGGAACCTTGCATAAATAATCTCCCGCTTGACTCAATTGTACCCGCAGAGAATCTGAATAAAAACCACAAAGTCTCTATTGGCTTCCACTAAGAGCCCTTGGACCAATGGTCTATTTATGATCAAGGCAAAGGCGGAGCCGAATCATTGTGCCAGAGCAAGCTGCTCAAGCGCCGGATGCAAGTTCAATGCATCCACATATTTTTCAACATCTGCTTCAGTTTTGAGCACACCATCCTCGGTTACAAGCCCGGAGATCCAATCGAAAGGAATCAGCTCAAACTGCCTGTTTACCACACGCACACCGGAAGGCGGCGCATCCCAGATTTCAGAACCTGGTCTTTCATGGTTCTCAAAGGAGAATAAAAGATCGTCCGGCACAAATTTTTCGGTACCGGAAAGCGCATAAAGCGGAATTTTCAATTCTCGGCAGGCAAGAGCCAGGAGCCAGGAGCCGACCTTGTTGACGATACCCGGGCGAGCAACAGCATCGACACCCATAAATGCCACCCGACAATTCGGCAAAAAGAGTCCCATCGCCGAATCAAAAGTATGAGTCACCTCAAGTCCTGCAGAAGCAAGCATTGCGGCGAGCTTCCGTCCTTCCAGACTCGGTCTTGATTCGGTGCAAACTACCCGAAATAACTTTGTATGCGGAGAGCGCTCAGCCCGAGCATTCAGCAAACTTGAAACCACTGTCGAACTGAAAGAGTAAGCAAAGACCCACTCTCCCGACGGAACAAGCTTCGAGACTCGTTCGGCAATGCGGGAGGCACTATCGCAAAGCCTGCTTTCAAAGCGATCGGCAGCCTCAAGACCAGCGGACTCAAGCTCTTCCAGAGAAGCTGCTTTATCGGCGCTTTGCAAAATTGCATTAGCCAGATTCACAAGCGGAGCCATGGCAGGTTGTCCATTGATCAATTTGATCGAAACCGCAGCGAGCTCATCTTTTACAGCAGAGAGCCCGCGCTTGTCGGTAGTCAGTATGTGCCTGTATATATTGATGGCTCTCAAGCCCAACTCCGCAGCGCCGGAGCTCAAGTCTTCGGCAATATCAGCAAGCATTTTGTCGACTTCGGGAGATTCAGCCATCAGATCAATCCTCGTTCTTTCAAATGTACTCGGAGTGTGTCAATAAAACTATATCGAGTTTTGAGCCTGCTTTCTGCCCGTCTGGATGAATCTAATGCGAAGTTTTATCCGGCAGAATCCAAGTTGATGACCCTGGTCACGCTTGTCGGTGACCTTTGCCGGATTAACCCGGCTCTCAAATCAACTTAAGATGAAATGGTCTTGCTTAAAACAGGCTTCCAAGCGGCGGGGTGGGTCTTTCATGAAAAACAGAATTTTGATTTTGTGGCTTGCCGGACTCACTTTATATGTTTCATTCAGCACTTATGACGTTTACAGAACCCTCAAAAACGTGGAGACCGGGCAGTACTACACAATGAAATACATGGAAAAAAGCGCCAATATCCTCTACAAGCTGAAACATTCCAAGCTCATGGCAGAGGCTGTCGCCAGCGAAAGCGCAGAAAAGAGTGAGAGTCCTTAAGTCTGAGCCGGGGAAGCCGGAATCATCGCCTCTTCAGCCGCATGCTTATGCCTTTTGAGAATCAGCTGCTTGGCACTATCCTGCAAATGCGCCCATGGCAAACATTCCGTCTCGGGAATTTCCCGATAGATATAAAAATCGGAGAGCGGGTAAGAAGCACTTTTTTCACGGAAAGCCTTTTTCCAGTCACCCAATTTGCCGGCGCCGTCGGCCAGCCCCAGCAAAAGAGGCGTAACACGCCGGTCCGCACGGGACAGATAGGTCTGAATATCACTCCAGTTATGACTCTCAGGCCGGACTTCGATACCCAGCCTGGCCAATTTTTTGCGCAAAAATTCCATCCTGGCGGCGCAATCCTTGCTGCGGCCGCTCCATTGAAATGGGGTCTGGGCTTTCGGCACAAAAGAGCTGATACCAAATACGATGCGAAGCTTTTTGTACTTCTTCTTGATTGCCGTGAGCAATTCCACGGTTTGCTCGAGATCTTCCTGATTCTCGCCTGGAAGTCCGACGATGCCGTAAAACTTTACTTGCTCAATGCCGCTTTCAGCAATTAAATCCATAGCTTGCCAGATCTCAGACTGGCTGAGATTCTTTTTCATGATTTTACGCAGGCGCTCAGACCCGGATTCCAGGGCAATCGTCACTGATTTCTGCCCCAGCTTTACCAGCATTTGTAAAAGCAACGCTTCAATAGTATCGATACGAATTGATGATACGGAAATTTCCAGCTCGGGAATTTTCATGAGCTCCAGAGCCAGTTCGCCAAACTGGGGATGCTCGGTTACGGAAGGTCCAAGCAAACCCACACGCTTAGTGTGCTTCATCGCAAGTTCTATCTTTTTCAAAACCGTCTGAACGCCGGCACCGCGAAAGGGGCGGGTCAAATAACTGGCCAGACAAAAGCGGCATTCCTGCGGGCAGCTACGCACCAGCTCGAGTAAAAACATGTCGCCAAAACTGCTGTCCCGGCTCAAAATAATCGAGTGTGCCAGATAATCGTCGGGAGCCGAAAAAGACTGCTTTTGAAGCGCAGGCAGTTCATCGTATAAGGGCTCTACCGCTAAAAGCGCTCCCTGAGCCTCCTCATAAACACAGCGATAAAGAGAAGGTACATAAAGACCGCTGAAATTTGCCAGATGCCTTAATCTCTCAGCTCTTGTCCCAAGTTTTCGCGCTTCTTTCCAGGCCGCCAACAAGTTTGGAATAGTAATCTCGGCATCGCCCAGTAAAATCACATCAAATATTTCTGCAAAAGGCTCAGGATTTGCCGTCAGACTCGGTCCACCACCAAAAATGAGAGGAGCGTCCAGCTCTCTTTCTGCAGAAAGCAGACTTATACCTGCGCTTTTCAAAATTGAGAGAATATTGGCATAATCAAGCTCCCAGGAAAGTGTAAAACCAAGAAGCTCGGCTTTTTGCCAGCCGGATTCGCAGGCGTCGCTAAACACTCTATATGTCTCGACTTGAGGATCCTGTTCTAGAAGCCACCAGATAAGCTGATAGCCAAGCCCCGACATCGCAACGGCATAACTGTTCGGATAAGCCCAGGCCACGCCGAAATCAGGCTCATTCTTCACAGGCCTTGCCAGCAAAAGTTTTTCAGTAGCAAACTTAGTCATCTAATTATTGCCAAATCCGCAATCTCACCAGAGCAGTCTAGCAAATACTTGACGTCCTTGTTTCGTCTCTGCTTCACACTTCGTTCAAATACCCGAGCATTATCAGAACTTGAAAGCCCGATAGAGATTCCTCCGCAGGGAAAATCTCCTGAACGTTTTTCCGGATCAGGAAAGATAGAGGCAGTTTAAAAGTGAAATGACTGCCTTTCGGACAGTCATTTCGGAGGAACGCTAATCGAGGGGCGGAAGCCATCACCACTAGTGGTATCAGGCAAAAACTTAAATTGCGATCATGCAGATATCGGTTTGGCGCCGGCGCGTTTTGTCTTCTTGGGCAGAAACCGGCTCCAATCAGACCCAAGCCCCGAGAAAAATTCGTGAGCATCCAGGACATCGTCATAACTGATCTGCGGAGCTGAAGAAAGACGTTGTATATCGTTCTTACTCCAATCAGCCGGATAAGGTATATCAAGTTCAAGCGGTGGAAGTGTCCGGGCAGAGCGCGTTGCTGCCAACGGAGCCGTCTGACGACTGGCACCACCGGTCATACCAACCAACGCTATACCTAGTGGTTGACCGCAGCTGGAACAGCTGACACGCACTACCACCATGCCGGCTTCTTCCCGGATCAATTCAATTCCATCCGATGAATAATTCCGGCAGCAATGCTTGCAAGAACGCTGTTGGAAGTACTCTTTGATCAGTTGGAAGCCATTGCCTTGGGAACTTCCTTCCTGGAAATTGCCGCCGCATGATTCAAACATATCGAACCGCCAGTTCTAGTAACTTGAGAAACCGAATGATACCACTGCTAGTTTCACGAACTAAGAGTTGTGATCCGCGAAAACCTCTCAGCTCTCTTGGATAGCAAGATTATACTTCAAGTATCGTAACTGAAAAGATCTTTTTTTTCGTTTCTTGCAGAAATCTGTCCGTAATATCGAATGTGATGGCAAATATTTCTGAGATATCTTCATCTGCATCACTATATCAGCACTAAATCACGTTCTGATAATTCCAAAATATGCCGGCAGCACGGATCTTGGCTAGCTGATAAATCAGTACTAAGGATGGTGCCTTTGCAAGCCGCGATCAAAAAATCAAAAATCAACGTGCCACCATGGGCGCAACTATATGCAATATCGATCTCCTGCACTAATCTTGTCAGCCGATTCTTCAAAACAGGAGCAGTGAAAGAAATATTTGAGAATGTTGCGGCTGGCCCCTTAAATAGCCCGATTCAGGCGAACTGCAAATAGCCTTTTGCTATACTCATCGCCATAAACGCCCTGCCTCGGACTCGAAGTTCGAGAACTTGACAACAGAAAAGGAGCAGCTTGCCATGTCTCAAATTGAGGAAATATCTGCGCTTGAAATCCTGGACTCGCGCGGCAACCCCACCGTTGAAGTCACGGTCCTTCTCTCGAATGGCGCCGCGGGTAGAGCGGCAGTTCCCTCAGGAGCGTCAACAGGTTCTTTCGAAGCAGCCGAACTCAGAGACAATGACAAGGGACGTTATCAAGGGAAAGGCGTTCTCAAAGCCATCCATAATATAAATGATGTAATTGCCAAGTCATTGCTTGGAGCAAACGCCATCGAGCAGACCTCAATAGACCGCGAATTAATCGCTCTTGACGGCACGGAAAACAAAGAGAAGCTTGGAGCCAATGCACTTCTGGCAGTTAGCATGGCTGTTGCCAAAGCAGCAGCAGCCTCGATGGGCATGCCCCTCTTCCGTTATGTCGGAGGCGTCACTGCGGCAGTACTTCCAGTCCCGATGATGAATATTTTGAACGGCGGCAAACATGCTGAAGACGGCGTCGATTTCCAGGAATTCATGATTGTGCCGCTCGGAGCAGACAACTTCGCCGACTGCCTGAGATGGGGGACGGAAGTTTATCACTGCCTGAAATCGGTTCTGCACAGCAAAAGCTTGAGCACCGGCGTCGGCGATGAAGGCGGCTTTGCACCATCGCTCAAATCAAACGAAGAAGCGCTCGAGCTGATCATTTCAGCAATTGAAAAAGCCGGATTCAAAGCCGGTCAACAGATAGCACTGGCTTTAGACCCTGCATCCAGCGAGTTCTACGGCAAAGGGAAATACAATCTGGAAAAAGAAGGTCGCAGCCTCAGCCGCGAAGAGATGGTGGACTACTACGTAAAGCTGGTGGACAAATATCCGATTGTAAGCATTGAAGACGGCGTTGCTGAAGAGGATTGGGACGCATGGAAACTGCTCACCGAAAAAGTCGGTAATCGCATTCAACTGGTCGGAGACGATCTTTTCGTCACCAACACAAAGAGATTGCAGCGCGGTATCGACACTCAAACAGCCAATGCAATCTTGATCAAACCCAATCAGATTGGAACTTTGACCGAAACACTGGATGCAATCAACCTGGCTAAAGAAAATGGTTATGCCTGCGTGATGAGCCACAGATCCGGCGAAACGGAAGATTTCACCATTGCCGATCTGGCAGTTGCCACCAATGTCGGGCAAATCAAAACCGGCGCACCTTGCCGCTCGGAAAGAACCGCAAAATACAATCAACTCTTGCGCATTGAAAGAGATCTGGGTTCTT
Organism: Candidatus Obscuribacterales bacterium; assembly: GCA_019748395.1. Taxonomy (GTDB): domain Bacteria; phylum Cyanobacteriota; class Vampirovibrionia; order Obscuribacterales; family Obscuribacteraceae; genus JAIEPM01. The sequence continues at coordinate 5,342 of JAIEPM010000423.1, read as the reverse complement.
CCGCAATTTTCCGCGGTAAAGCCTCATTTGCTCAGTTCCGCAAAGCAACAGCCAAAACCGCATCGGCAGTCGGCTAAGAGGCTAAGCAGGCATAACTATTAAAATCCAAGCTTCTTGTCGCCCGATTGATCATCCGGATCCGGCATGGGAGTTAAGGCAACGTTCTCCATACCATTGCTGACTCTAACAAGAGTTGAGCGTGTGCGATAGCGTCCGACGTAACGACCATCCATATACTGGTCGACTTCGCTTTCGGCAATCATTCTATTTGCTTCCAGAACCTGGTAGCGATCTCTAGAACGGGCAGCCCAGGAGCCTCCCATTTGATCGCCGTAATAGTAGTTTGTTTTATCCATTTGATAGTTACTGGATGAATATGCAGTTATTGTTTCTTGCGCTTCGGTCCAGCCGGGTTGGAGAAAGCGAGCAACCACACGACCGTCTGTAGTTTTGACAAAGTCCATTCGCGAAATTACTTTCTGTCCGACAGGGACAGTATCTACCAGTGAATCTATAACGACTGTGACACACTGCCAGGCGCCCTGAAGTTCTTGAGCAAAGGAGTCTCTGCGAGCAGGGCTTTTCGCCTCGGTTTTAGCAGCACCTAGCAAGTGCTCCTGCTGCGGTGCGGCATCGCTGACATAGCCATGCAAAAGGGTAGCATCTGCCGGTAGCGCTGAAAAACAAGACAAAGCCAGAAGCACCGACGACGTCAGGCGACCGAAATTCGACTTTCTGATTTCAGTTTTCTGACGCTCGTTCATGGATTCCTGCCCTTCCTTCTTTAGGAACTAGTTGAATCGCGAAAATTAGAATTTGCGATTCTCGAGCGAATGCCTTTATTAACTAAATCGTGTACTCATTCGCCTCTAGATAAGTCATTCCCTTGAAAACAAGATTCAAATCCTTAGTTGAATCTAAGCAGTATTTTTTAAGATTTGACCTCAAGATCCTCCCTAAGTCAAGAAGAACCTTCTCTTGAAAGCCTGCTCCGAGAGGAGTTTTCAAGATCCGAATCAAAACGAAACAGCAGACAAAGCGAGTTGTCAAGAAAAACAAAAGACAAGCTCACTGCTTGACAAGTCAAGGCAGTGAGCCGATCTCTACCTATATATGTATGTCGCAACTTATCAATATGAAAGGATTTCGTTAATGTAAATGGATGGTTTCGAGCTTGCCGAGCGGATCGAATGTTAGGATCGACATCTCGAATTTTGAATATCGAATCTTCAAGAGGTACGAATAGTGAGCAAGACAGCAAGCAAATGCGAAATCAAAGACATTTCCCTGGCAAAATTGGGAAAAGAACGCATTGAGTGGGCAGCAGTCGACATGCCGGTCCTAAAGCTAATTCAACAGCGTTTTGAAAAAGAAAAGCCTTTCAAAGGTCTGCGTGTATCAGTTTGTGCACACGTAACAACCGAAACCGCCAACCTGGCTCTCACCCTTAAAGCAGGCGGCGCCGATTGCGTACTAATCGCCTCTAACCCGCTATCCACCCAGGACGACGTAGCAGCTTCGCTGGTTCATGATCACGACATGAGTGTTTACGCAATTAAGGGTGAAGATATACCGACCTACCATCGCCACGTCAATATCGCCCTTGACCACAAGCCTCATTTGATTATCGACGACGGTTCGGACCTGATCGCAACTCTACTTCAAGAGCGTCAGGACCAAGTAAAAGACATCATGGGCTCGACGGAAGAAACCACCACCGGTATCACCCGACTGGAATCAATGGACCGCGACGGCGCCCTGACTTTCCCGGCAATGTGCGTCAACAACGCGCAAACCAAGCACCTTTTCGACAATCGCTACGGCACCGGACAGTCGACTTTAGATGGTATCGTCAGAGCCACCAACAGACTTTTGGCAGGACGCACGGTTGTTGTACTCGGCTACGGCTGGTGCGGCAAAGGCGCAGCCATGCGCGCTCGCGGCATGGGCTCCAACGTCATTGTCACTGAAGTCAATCCGATCAAAGCTGTTGAAGCTGTTATGGACGGTTTCCGCGTAATGCCCATCTCGGAAGCTGCCGAGCTCGGCGATGTATTCATAACAGTTACAGGCAACCGCCACGTCATCGACGGTGCACATTTTGCCAAAATGAAAGACGGCGCCATCGTTTGCAATTCAGGTCACTTCGACCTCGAATTGAATCTCGAAGCCCTCGAACAACTTTCCGTCAACAAGCGCGAAAGCCGCAATCTCGTTGACGAATACACCCTCAAGAACGGCAACAAAATCCATGTACTTGGACAGGGCCGCCTCGTCAACCTGGCTTGCGCCGAAGGTCACCCGGCTTCGGTTATGGACATGAGCTTCGCCAACCAGGCGCTTTCTCTGGAATATCTCGTCAAGAATCAAGGTAAGCTTTCAAAAGGCCTGCATACACTTCCCGAAGAAGTTGACCTTGAAATCGCCACCTTGAAACTCAAATCAATGGGCGTCAATATCGACAAACTAAGCCCGGAAATGATCGAATACATGAACTCCTGGAGAACAGGTACATAAGCCTATTAAGGGCAAGAGCATAAAAGAGAAAGGCGGCAGCAAGTGTCGCCTTTCTCTTTTCCGTATTCCCGACACAGCAGTCTTCCAAGCCGGCTGCATAAAGCAAGAGAGAAAACACATTGAGCATAAAGACTAAAGCCGCCGAAATGGCGGCTTTAGCGAAAGACTTTAAGCAAACAATGTCTCGTCTCTTAGTTTATTTTCTGGAACATATAGCCGATACCGCGGGCGGTGAGGATCAGATCCGGATTGGATGAATCGTCCTCAAGCTTCGAGCGCAAACGGCTGATGTGAACGTCCACAACACGAGTGTCGATACGGTGATCGGGAGGATAAGCCCATACTTGTTGCAGTATTTCGCTTCGAGAGAAGGGCTTGCCGGAATTCGTAACCAGAAGCTCCAGCAAGCTGAATTCCATTCCGGTTAAACGAATGCGCTCGTTTTTCTTGGCGACCTGCCGCTTGTTCAAATCAATTTTCAAATTACCAATGCTTATAACGTTGGTGGTTTTGCTCGTGGATGCATCCTGCGTGCGCTCTACGGTTCTGCGCAGAACGGCTTTGATACGAGCTTCCAGTTCGCTGGGGCTGAAAGGCTTGACCACATAATCGTCAGCTCCTATTTCCAGCCCCTGAATGCGGTTGGAAACATCGGCAACGGCCGTGAGCATGATAATCGGCGTATCGGAAGTTTTGCGGATTTCGCGGCAAACTTCATAGCCGTCGAGCTTCGGCAGCATCACGTCCAGAATTACGAGATCCGGCTGAAAGGCATTAAACTGATCAAGCGCCTCTTGACCATCGGCAGCAGTGGCAACGTTATAACCGGCCATCTTCAAGCGAGTTTCAAGAATTCGACGGATCGAAGCCTCGTCGTCTACAACAAGGATTTTTTCCTGACTATTTTGACCTTCCACCACTCTCGATCCTCTCCCGTTTCCGCAGTGACTTAGTAAGCAAGATGCCAACAGGCAAACAAAACCAGCGCCAGGGCAATCGGCTTTATATGTATCACAATTGGCCGAAGATCTGCTGACACATACTTCAGATCCGAAAATATCAGGTCGGCGCAAGAAGCTTCACGGACCGAAAGGCGCAGGCTGCAAAGCCGGGTCCCGCTGCGACAAAATAAAACAAATAAGAAAGCTGAACGAAAGAAAGATCAAAAACAATTAAACAGAAAGTGTTTGATCTGCTAACGAAACTAATTCGATTCGGAACAAAAGCATTGTCAAGTCCGGCTCCAAAAATCGGCAAGGAGTCAAAGTCTCAACGAGTAAAGAAGCTTCAATTCTGCTCAGAATTGAAAAACTCAGGAAACAAAATAAACGCCACCCAGGTCAGAAGAGCTTAATAAGGAATGCGAGCAGAAAGGCACTCGACAACCACGGCGGATATTCAGGCTGTATCCGGCAGACAGACAATAAATCGAATAATAACGAAGCGTGTAGTCCGACTAATTTCAGGGTTCCGACATGGCACCACCGGCGGCGCCGCTCCAGGGTGAAAAAATCGCCGTTGTCAGCACCTTGACTGGCTGATAAGCGGACTATTTTTTAAAATGTACCCACTTAGATGAGAATTGGTACTATCTCAACCGAAAAAATCTTGTTATTATCCTGGCACATTCGGGGAACTAGCTTCCTCGCTTGACAATACAAGGTGATTTCAACAGCAAAGCACCACATATGGTTGTCATCGACAAAGCTAGTTAAATTACGCAACATTTCATGTTGCTAAAGTGAGAAAGCCGGACGATCCCCCACCGCTGGCGACTGTAGCTAACGCGACAGGTTCTAAACAAATTAATGGCATCACCCGTTACTACAAATCGCCATTCCATGATCGCTCTTGGTTTCTCAATCCTAGAAAGGTTTATGGCAAAAAATTTGTGTCATTCCAATTAGTCATGCTAAAGTTCTTGCCTGAACGGAATGAATGTTTAACTGCCCATCAGGCACGTAGAGGTCAGAAAGAGGAAGGATTTCGTATGAAAAAGCCCCAGTTGTGCTTATCCCTAACGCTTTCACTTGCACTTCTGCAGGCAAACTTACTACAAGCGAGTGCGTCTCCAGGCTCAGCGGCAATCTGGGAAAAGCTTGCCGGAGCATCTCAAGCTAGCTCCAAGAGTAGTCAGAAGCCAGCTCAGAAGACCCTGCAAGTGGTTCGTAAAAGCTCCGCAGTAAAGCGCTCGACGCTTGCATCGGCAGGAACCTACAATGCCACTGGTATTGCCAATGGTGGTTCTAACGGTCAAGTCGCCCTGTTCTTCGGGAAAGACAAAGACGCCAGCCCAGCCACCAAAGCTCCAGGTGCGGCACTTACCATCCATTCGCCCATGTCGGAGCAGCAAGAAGCAGCTCCGGTCGTAGCCGCTGCCGAGTCACCGAAGCTGGTGGCAATGGACAACAGCGTTGCAAGCGACGCTGCAGCCATCCCGGAAGTCGCTCAAGCAGCAGCACCGATGGCAGCTCCTACAAAAGAATCAAAGACTTTGCTCGCTCAGTTGGCACCAGATCAAATTCTGGCTGACGCCGGCGACCAGAATACAGCCAGCACCCCGATCCCGCCGGTGGTATCAGGCACTGTAGACCTGGAAGAGTTCAAGCCGAGCAATACTATTGATCTCAAAGTTTCGCAATCGCGCACTTTCAAGCTCCGCAACAAAATTATCCGTACATCTATAAGCGATCCGGCTATTGCCGAACCTGTAGTTGTAGCTGAAAACCAAATGGTCCTTCTCGGTAAGGCACCAGGCGGCGCAACGCTCGTTATCTGGGATGATGCAGGTAACTCGGTAGCCATCGACGTCAAAGTCGCTCGTG
>JAIEPM010000190.1 GCA_019748395.1 Candidatus Obscuribacterales bacterium | reverse complement strand
CGCCGTCGACGACGTTGGCGCTGGCGATGTGATGCTGTTTCGCTGGCGTGACGGTTTTGTTGTGCTTCTGCCAGTGTACGCATAGGTATATCGTGCTTTTTAAGCCAGCGTGAAATTGTGTTCGGGTCGCACCAGCGGTTTTCCTGTTCGCGATAAATTCGTGCAATCTCAACTGTGCTGAGCTTTTCATTGACATACTTGTCGAAAAGCCAGTCCCGGTCTTGATACAAAGTCTTGGATCTCAGTGTTTTGCCCACCGTTGAATCTCCGAGTAGCAGCCATCACAAGTCATATTCCCAGTTTAGACATTTTGATTTGCTCAAATAGTTCTTGCAAGTGGAGAATTTTGGGAATCTACTCTAATAGCAACAGTATTGAAAAGCAGGAGGTTTTTGTGCAAACTCGTTTGCCTCAAGTAGATAAGCTGCTCCGGCATGAAACTCTGCTCACTTGTCTGGCTCAATATAAACGTTCAATTGTATTGAGAGTGCTGCGCAGCACGCTTGAAAAACTGAGGACCGATAAAAAAGCTGCCGAAGCAGATGAGATTGCTTTTCAAGTCAAAAGGCAACTTGAAAATTTGCAAACTCCAAGTCTGAGAAAAGTTCTGAATGGCACGGGTGTTGTTCTCAATACAAATCTGGGTCGTTCGCCGATTTCGAAAATTCATCTGGCGCGTCTGGAAGAAATTGCTTCTGCTTATTGCAATCTTGAGCTTGATCTGGAGACAGGCAAAAGAGGCAAGCGTTCTCAAAAGCTTGATCAACTGCTTTGCGTGCTCACAGGGGCGCAAGCCAGTATTGCAGTAAATAACAATGCGGCAGCAGTAGTCTTGGCTGTAAATTGTTTTGCTCTGGGAAAGGAAGTTGTTGTATCAAGAGGTGAGCTAATTGAGATTGGAGGGAGCTTTCGCTTGCCCGATGTTATTGAAGCTGCGGGCGGCAAGCTTCGCGAAGTAGGAACAACGAACAAAACCAGACTTTCTGATTTTGAAAAAGCGATTGGTCCCAACACCGGTCTTGTGATGCGCTGCCATCGTTCCAATTACGAAGTGAAGGGTTTTACCGAAGAAACTCCGCTTTCCGATCTGGTCAAGCTTTGCCGGGAAAAGCAGGTCGTACTGCTTGAGGACCTGGGCAGTGGTGTTTTGATGAATCTGGAAGAAATAGGTCTTGAAGGCGAAGCTACAGTCGAAGAAAGCATTGAGCTTAATTGCGATCTGGTAAGTTACTCCGGCGATAAGTTACTTGGCGGTGTGCAAGCTGGAATAATTTCAGGACGAAAAGATCTGCTGCTTCAACTTGCGAAGCATCCTTTATATCGAGCCTTGCGTCTGGACAAAATTTCTATTTCTTTGCTCGAGCAAACCTTAATTGCTTATCTAAGTAATAAGCCTCAGGAGCTTTTGCCTTCATTGCATCTGATTTCACAAAGTCGGGAAGAATTGCAATTTAGGGTTGAGAGCTTCATTCAAAAGAATGAAGCTCTATTGACTAATTTAAAGTTGAAAGCTGTGCCCGGCAATTCTGCAATTGGTGGTGGGTCTTTACCTGGAAAGGAGAAAGCAAGTGCTGCTTTGCACGTTGAAGCCGGAGCAAAAGCGTCTTCAATTGCACAGAGCCTGAGACTTTGCGATCCGCCAGTAATAGCAATTACAAGAGATGATGACATCCTTATAGATTTCAGAACAATTTTCGATTGGGAAGAGCCTTTGCTGCTCAAATCCTTGCTGCAGCTGGATTCTATGCTTGGCTGCAGCTCTTCTTAAGTTGACTTTGTAGACCCTTGTCTCTTTCTCCGTCTGATAAGCTTGACGGTAAAAGTAAAGCAGATGAAAAATGTCTGTTGCGGGTATAATTCAGTCGGCAAGGGCGATTTGGGTTCATATGAGGAAGAGATTTTATGGCTGACGAAAGTGGAATCGACGCAAAATTTGCGGCACTGACAAAGAAAATGGAAACCGAGAACCGGTTTACTCGAAATGTCATTGTTGTATGCACGGCTGCAATTCTTGGCGTGAGTTTGGTACCGGTGAAGATTATGTTGTCTGATCTTCCAACAATCATCTGGGCGGAGTTCATGAACAAGCTTGAGCAAACTCATGCTAACTGGAAGGTCTATGACCGTAAGTTTGCCAATGAAACTACCAGTGGCTCCAGTACTGCAACAACGACGAGTACTGCTGCTGAAGAAAAGAAAGAGAAATAAAAATAGAATACTAAGGACTCAATTTGTGTACTGCAAAACGGCGAATCGTTGAATTACGATTCGCCGTTCTATTTATAGTTTTTGCTTTTATTTATTCAGAAGTGATTGCCGACGTTTTACTTCAGCTTCAACTTCATCAGCGTTTATGTTGTTGACTTGCATTGGTCCGGCGCAAATTTCACGCCAAGGCGCACCGGCCAGAGCTTGTCTGACTATCACTTCGAAAACTTGTTGTCTGACGCCTGAGCCGTAGCTGCCGGATTGTCCGAATTGTGGTGTTGTCGGCGGTGATGGTCCCGGTCCTGATTGGCTGGCTGAGCTGCGGCCGCTTGTTGTCGGTTGCGGAGCCGCTGCCGGAGCAGGTGTACTCTGTGCCGGTTGAAAAGTTGGCGTGGGTGGAGCCTGGAAGCTCGGTGTCGCCGGTGCAGAGAATGCAGCATTTTGAGCAGCCTGGAACGAGGCTGGTGCCGCCTGGTTCGCAGCCGCAAACGAAGCGCTTTCAGTGCCGCTGAAATCGCTGTTTCCGGCATATGCAGTATCCTGGAAAGCGCCGCCTGAGCTGTCGCCCATGAACGGTTTGTTGGAGGGGGCGGCTTCAAAAAGACCTGAGGTTCTTCCCTGTCCCGGTCCTGACGGCAGAGCATCGAAAAAGCCTTGAGAATTCACGGTCGGCGCTTCAGCTGCGGCGGCTGCGGCACTTGCCTGCGGCGCTGCGTAAGCCTGTTGTTTTTGCTCTTCTTTCATGAGGAGCATTTCTTTTTGCAAATTCTCGACCATGGACTGTGTTTCGGAACGCAATTCTTCCATCTGAGCGCGAAGCATGTTCAACTCTGCATCCTTTTCGATGAGGTCCATGTCTTTGCTTTCAAGTGTGGCGCGAAATTCGTCTTCCCTGGCAGCTGCTTCAGCGTAGCGGTTGTCCAGATCTTCCAGTCTTGAGTTGAGTGCTTCTTGCGTTTCTTGCAGTTCACTCTCTTTCTGGGCGAGCATGCGAGTCATTTCTTCTTCGCGTTCTTCCAGACGTCTTTGCATTTCGCGATTGGAGCGATCAAGACTTTCAAGTTGCGCTTTGATGTTCTCGTCGCTGATACCGCGATAGTCACCGCTGCTAGGTGTCGAGTAAGTGGCTCTGGCCGGTGCTTCGGCTGCTTGTACCGCTTCGTAAGCAGCCCTGAAAAGATCGCCTGAGAGTCGCTGGGTTCCTAGCAGTTCTACGAGTCGGTGCAGGAGATCGGCGGGGTGATCTGCCGGATAAACAGCCATGTATGCACATTTGAAAGTCCATGGGTCGATTAACCCTGCCGACAGCTGATCTGCAAGGCTGGTTACTAGTTGTTCGGGAGATAACTTCTCGGCTTGCTCCTGTTCTTTGCCTTCAAGTGCAGTGACGAGCGAATCAAGCGCTGGCACCAGTTCACCAATTGCCTTCATCGGCTCGAGAGCTGCGCTTAGTGACTCAGTCAGGCTGTTTAAATTCAGTCCGATTTCGAGCAAGGTTTGGTTTTGCAGTGTGGAAGAGAGTCCCTTCAAAACTTCGGTTTGCTCTCCGGCCAGATTTTGCAATGCTGCCAAATTTGTTGCGCAGGCGTTCAGCGATTGGTCGATGCTGTTTACAAGTTCTACAGTTTTTTCAGACACATCACTGTCGCCTGCCTTCGGGCTGGGCGCCGGTGTTTTGCTCTCTGCTGCTTGAACTATCGCGCTGGAAAGAGCACTGCTTGATAATGCAGCCGTATTCCGACGCGAGCGCTTCGGCTCAGGGATGATTTCGGCCTGGGCCGGCAGCATCGCTTCGACTTCTGCTTCTGCTGCTGCTTCAATTTCGCTTTGAAGCTCTTGAGCTTCTTCGTTTATAGGAACGCCGTAAACATTTACCGGCGTCTCGTTTTCATATTCGCTTTCAGTCGCATTTTGACTGTAGTCAATTGGACTGGAAAAAGGATCTTTTGTGCCGTAAGCTGCGGGGCTTGGCTGGCTCATCGCCGGATCTGGAGATCCGTATGTGTCGCTAGATGGTGTCCCGTATGGATCGTTTTGAAATGTGCTTGGTGCAGAACTGAACGGGTCGTTCTGGGTTGAGCCGCGACCCCCGAGTGCACCTCTAAGCTTCGCTCTTCTAGCTGCGAGCGAGGCTGAAGCATCTGCCGAACTATTAGAACCGTTGTCCACAGACCCTGTTGATTCCTTGTCTTCCCGCTGTGTGCGGTTTTTTTTGTCTGTTCCCACTCGCCTACCTCAAGAGGTCAGCTATACCAGCCTGTCCAGTTGCTTCAAAGAGATCTGTTCCACTTTGGCATGGAAATAACACCTTCCTGAACCGCAACGTCTGATATTTGCAAGCCTTTCGGCTGCTCAGCCTCTCCTCTTTCTTAGTTTGCGCCTTCGCCTTGGCGAATGCTTGCCAAGTACCCCAAAATCAAGCCGACCCCCTTGCTTTTAGTATAGCTGAGAATCGCCACCTGGGGATGTCCTAACGGTGCTTGACAAGCTCCTGGGGCAAATGTACCATGCTCCTAGTCTGAAATACAACTTAAATTCAGGCTATTACCAGAAAATCGAGTCCGAAATTCCAGCCGCAAGCTGCAAATGGCAAAAATGTGGGATAACGGCTAATCGCGGCTCCATTTATCGTAAGAAAGAGGTTATTATCAAAGCAGAGTAAGCTCTGCATTTTGCACACAGGGTCATCAGTTTGGAATTACTTATTTGCCAATCCTGCGGTCAGTTAATTCGCGGTCGAAGCAAGAACTGCAACGGCTGCGGTAATGTTATGTCCAAATATTCGCCGACCCTTCTTGTAAACGCCATGGCTGCAAGCGGGGCTCTGGCTTTGCCTGTACAAAACGATCCGCTCGTGCTGGAGCGCACGGTCAACCATATCATTTACCATCGAAACGGCAACGGAAATGGCAATGGCAATGGAAATGGAAACGGTCATGACTACGGCGCTGCTTACGGCAACGGACAGGAAAACAATGAAGGTGCATTCCTATATAACGAAGCTGACTTGAGCAAACTGGTTTTTCCTGTTTCAGAAGACCTGGTTTACGAAGAAGCAGCGCCCGATCCGCCTCCCGAAATAGAAGCCAGTCCTCCCGAAGAAGCGCAGTCCTGGTCTCCGCCCGAGCCTGGTATGGCTGCATCGCTTGCCGCAGCTGCGGTCATGACGCCGATGGCTGCCGGTGCGGCGCATGCACTGGCTGCTCTCAGTCAAAATTATCAAAGCAGCGATGTCTCAGAGGCGCCGCCATTTGCTGCCCCAAGCGAAGCGCTAAACAGCGAGCCTCAAGCTCTGTCTCAAAGTAACTATGATGGTCCGGCCTTCAGACCGGCTGAATCTGCGGCTCCCGTTTCCTCATCGGCGAATGCGGGCAATTCCTCGGACGACTTTTTCTCAAGCAGAGAACGGTCGGCCCCTTTTGCTGCGCCGAGCATACAGCCGGAAGCTGCACCTAAATTGGCGGCTGCAGAGCCTGTTTCTGAAACGCCGCCTGAGTCGGCGGCCGGCGAGTCATTCAGTGCAGCCCCCGTCTCTGCACCTGAAGCTTTCATGTCTGCGGTGCCTCCGCCCGCGGATGAAGCCTTCGCTTCGCCGGAAGCGGCACCCGACCCACAGTCTGCCACAGTGTTGATGCCGGCCTCGGAGCCGGCTCTGGCTCCCGAACGAGCTCCGGCTGCGACTTCTGCTCAGGCTTCGGCTCGTCCGGGCTTGATGGACTTTTTCTCTGCGACTTCATCAGGGTCTGCCGGCGAGCCTCAAGCTGCACCTCAAATTGCAGCTCCCGAGCAAAAAAATGCCGCCGATGTTGTTCCGGCGTTTATGTCAGGGTCTCAAGCCAGCATCATTCAAAATGCCATTCAGGCAGCAGCGGCAATCAACAGCAGTTCAACACCGGCCAATGCGGCTGCCGAAACCAAGAAGTCGTCATCGTTGCGTGAGCGAGAGAAGCAGCGAGATGCAGAAGACGAGAGTCCTAGAAAAAGTTCGAAAAAAGCAGGCAAAGCTGCAGGCAAAAAAGGTTTGCGACCGGCTCCTGAAGACGAAGAAGACGATGAGACATATGAAACAGGCATAAAATCAACAAAGTCGGCTTCTTCTTCCAAAGCTAAATCTTCGAAGAGTTCGGCGACTTCCGCTTCGGCTGATAAGTCGAGCAAATCAAAGCGCAAAAAAGCTGTTCCGAGCAAGTCTGCGGACAAAAACATTGAAATCATGGGCTTTTCTTTGCCCTCGAAAGTCTTGAAAATCGCCGGTGTGCTCCTGCTCTTCGTGGGCTTCCCGCTTATGGTTCTGGTCGCCAATGTTACAAGCATTGTCGGGGCTCTTTTTAACGGCGGCGGTCCGAATGTTCCGGCTTTGACTGCCACCGCCAGTAATGCCAGCGGTCTGAGCGGGCAATGGGATTTTGCTTATCAAAACCCGAATCAGTCTGTCGGTACAGGCGTAATGAGTCTTACTCAGAACGGCAGCAATATCGAAGGTTATGGAGTCGACAGCAGGCAATTCCAGGTGAGAGGGAATGTCACAGGCGATAAAGTTACATTCAACAAGCAATATGTGCAAAACGGGCAGCCCATGGGCAAACCCATTGTTTATGCCGGAAAAATCGATTTCAATTCAGACACGATTCCGCAGGGGCAGAAATATTTCACTCACATTTCCGGTATCTGGCAACTCACAAAACGGGAAGGTTATAGCTGGAGAGCTCAAATCGTACAGTTGCAGGGTAAATGGGAAGCCGGTTTGACCAAGCGCGGCGAAGGTTCTGCCCTCGCGTCTGGAACTTCGGGGGGCGGAACTCCACAGCCGGGTTCAAACAATGTGCCGCAGGTGAAAGATCCAAAGGCCGCCCATGATTTCTTTATGAAAGTGGCTCTGGGCATCATCGGTATCGGTGTAGCACTGGCCATGGTGTCACTTAAATTCTTTGGACCTTCCGGGCTTTTGAACGTCTGGGCTAAAAAAGAATACATTCCTTCTCAATTCCGCTCACAGCATTTCAAAATGGTTGCCGAAATGGGCAAGCCGTTGAAGCCGGGCGGCATGCCTCTCGGCACCAGAACCGAGTGGGGCATTCATCAGTTCTGGTTGCCTCGTGCGCTGAATATGCCTGCGGAATTGAGAGAACAAAATCCGCACACTCTTATTCTGGGTGCGGGCGCTAAAGGCAAAAGCCGCTTGATGGCTAATATGATCTCACATGACATCGAAGGTGGTGACCGCGCCGTTGTCGTGGTTGACTCGGACGGTGCACTGGTGGATCTTCTGATCAACTGGGTAGCCGCTCACCCCAAAGGCAAGCAGCTCGCCAAGCGCATCATGGTTATAGACCCGACTCGCAACGGCGAAGCCTTCTGCTATAACCCGCTTGAATATCCGGAAGACGGAGATTTGCAGAATGCCGCATCTTCAGTGGTTTTCGGTTTCAAAGCGATATACACCGAACCGCCCGGCTCGCAAAGTCAGTGGAATCAGCAAACAGCGAACATTTTGAGAAACTCTGCCATGTTGTTGATGGCAAACGGCAAAACCCTCACAGATCTGCCGGTACTTCTATCAGACAACGATTTCCGTGATGTTTTGCTTGAGAAAATTGAAAAAATCAAGCATGAAAGAAGTGAGTACACCACTCTCGTTGATGCCTGGAGCAACTATAAAAGGCTGGCAAGAACCGATCAGTGGATTAACTGGATTGAACCGATTCTGAACCGGGTGCAGCCCATGCTCGGGGACTCCCGCATTCGTCCGATTCTGACAAAGCCCAAAGGTGATCTGGACTTACAGGGAATCATCAGCGACAAGAAAGTTTTGCTTGTGAAAATTCCGCAAGGTCAACTTGACCAAAACGGCAACCTGCTTGGTAGTTTGATCGTAACCGGTATTAAGCAAGCTGCGCTTTCCCTGTCGGTTCGGGGCAAGGGTGAAAAACGCCGCCCCTGCGCGCTTTACCTCGATGAGTTCGAAACTTTTATCGAAAAGGAAACCTTTGATGCCATCACATCTGAAACCAGAAAGTTCCAGATTGGTTTTGTGGCGCAAGCAAAACCCTGCAAACACTGCCCGAAGATTATCGAAACCAGATAGTCATCAACGTGGGGATGATGGCGATCTTCGCGCTGGCAAAGAAAGACGGAGATATGCTTGGCCCTCAAATGTTCCGCGTGGACGGCAGAAAGGTCAAGCACCAGACCATTCAAAACGTATTCAACAAGGTCAATACTTCACCGCAATTCGAGCTTATATCCGACGAAGAAAAGTTGAACATCGACAGGGTTGTCGGTCAAGAAGAGCGTACGTTCTTCTGCTACCGTGTTGGTACGGTAGCCGGTGTGTTCAACATGAAAACCACAGAGTTCAAAGACATTCCCGAAAAAGACATCAATATGGACATCGTCGAGCAAATTTTTGACAATCGCCAGGTTGATAGCGATGAAGAAGAAGACGAAGAAGATGAGGATGACGAAGAATAAATTGCATCTTGGTAATTGCCGGCTCAAGCCGTTTTTGATGGACCGTCCACTCTTGATTTCAAGCGGAGTTGCACTCAATTCACTTTGCCTGCTGCTTAGCAAGCTTGCTTTCACGCACGAATTCTTCAAAAACGGGTATTATCATTACTACGTGCGTGGAAAAAACGCCGCTACCGGGGTGTCACAAAATCATGGGACAGGGTCCTAGCAACAGAAATATTTGGGAAGAGAAAATCGGCGATTTGCGTCGCTATGACCTCGACATCTTAGATCAGGACCCGATCCGTCCCGAAGATATTCAGAGCTGGCCGATTCCGGGTTTGAGTTTTGTTCGTGTCGACGGCATTTTGCGCTCCTGGGACCTTGAGCAGGAAAAACAGCAACGAAATCAGGCTCCGCAGCAGCAAAACGATCCAAATCAACTCCCAAAGCGCATGTATTTGATGGAAGATGCGCTGACCGGCTTGAACAGCCAGAAAGCTTATGTTTCCTTTGCTGTAATCGGCGGCAAAACCGGCGTCAACTATTACATGGGAATGTCTTTGCAGCAGCCGCCCGACGGCATGGAAGATACGGATCTCAAAAGTATTTGCTATGAGATGCAGCGGTCAATTTTGCACAGCGTTTATAACGGCGTCGATATCTACAAGGAGGCTTTTTCCTCAGATGATATCAGCGCCATGATCAAGCCGCTTGCCACCAATGTCGGTATTGTTACCGGGGTTCCGTCTCTGAAAAGTACCGGTGGAGATACTCTAGAATCCGAGCAAATTGAGCGTATCGCCAATGGTTTGCAGGGTCTGGATTTTGGAATTTTGGTGCTGGCTGCACCGGTGCCGCAAAAAATGGTTTCCGATGAAGAATTCATTATTCTTGACCAGTTACAACGGGCTCAAGAGAATGAAGATCCTGAGAAGAAGAGGCGTATTAAATATTATCTCGAGCTGCAAGATGCCTATCTCAAGCACATTCAGCTTGGTGAAGCCATAGGTCACTGGCAGGTCGGCATGTACTTCTTTGCTCCGAAAGCCGATGTCTTTTTGCGCCTCATGTCTTTGATTCGAGCAACTTACACAGATGAAGGTTCACGTCCGACGCCCCTGAGAACACACGTTTTCAAAGGCTTGAAAGATCACGTGACCAACTTCGGTCTATTGCGAAACACAAGAGTTGATACGAACAACCATCAGTTGTTCGGCTATAGATTTTTATCTCCTCTAAATTCGCGAATGCTTTCTGCCCTGATCCATTTGCCGAAGCGAGAAATGGCCGGTTTTAAAGTTCGAAGATCCGCTGAATTCAGTTTGGCTGCACCGGATGTTCGCAATCCGAATAGAACTATAGCCGTCGGAAATATTCTGGACCGCGGTGTGGACACCGGCAATTTATATCACGTCGACGTGGACGCCTTGCAGAAGCACACGATTATATGCGGTGTCACAGGCGGTGGCAAAACCAATACCTCTTTCTATTTGCTCAATCAGCTCTGGCGCTACAAAATTCCGTTTATGGTTATTGAGCCCGCCAAATCCGAATACCGATATATGCTTTTGACTTCGGATAATTTCAAAGGCATCGGTCAGGCGTTTTCTCTTGGTGACGAAACCGTGTCGCCGTTCCGGCTGAATCCCTTTGAAATTATGAAAGGTGTGAAGGTACAGACTCACCTTGATGCTTTGAAATCGGTATTCAACGCCAGTTTTGAAATGTATTCGCCCATGCCTCAAGTCCTTGAAAAAGCCCTTAACAGCATTTATGGCGTTAGAGGCTGGGATCTTGTGCAGAACAAGAACCGGCGCTTGCCCCCCGGCGTCAACATCGGCGATCCCGATTGTCCGGCAGAGATCTATCCGACCATGAAAGATCTTTTTGAAATTATTGATCCGGTGGTCGAATCATTCGGATATTCGGAAAGAATCGGACCTGACGTACAAGCCGCTCTGAAAGCCAGAATCGGCTCGCTGCTCATCGGCGGTAAGGGGCAAATGCTCAAGACCAGACGTTCGATTCCGCCTGAAATTCTGTTCCAGAGCCCTACTGTTGTTGAGTTGAAGATGGTCTCGGAAGACTCTGAAAAGTCTTTCTTGATGGGTATGCTCCTGGTTTTCCTTTATGAATACCGTGAAGCAAAAGGTCCTCACGATAACCTGCAGCACGTTATGCTTGTCGAAGAAGCTCACCGTTTGCTGAAAAACGTCCCTACCGGTCAAAGTTCGGACAGCGCCAACCCGGCAGGAAAAGCGGTTGAATTCTTCACCAACATGCTTGCAGAAATTCGTTCTTATGGTCAGGGATTTATTATCGCCGACCAAATTCCAAACAAGCTTGCTCCTGAAGCTCTTAAAAACACGAACTTGAAAATCATGCACCGTATCGTCGCCGTTGACGACCGTGACTCTATGGGCGGCGCCATGAACCTCGATGATGTTCAGAAGAGGCACGTGACAGCGCTTGGTCAGGGGCGAGCTGTTGTTTATGCCGAAAAAATGGAAACGCCGTTTCACCTGGCAATTATGTTCGACAAAACTGCCGCCGTGCCGCCGCCGGAAACTCCGGAAGAGGGTGATCAGATTGTGCGCGATGCCATGAAAGACCTGGCGATTGTGCAAACATTCGACAGGCACATGGGTTGTAAGTTCTGCTTGCACCGTTGTGATTCTGCAATTCTTGATACGGCGATTATGGTCGCCGATGATACTTTGTTCCGTCAGGTATATAATCGCTACTTGCTTTCAACTCTCAAAGATTTGACTCAGCTTGTACATTTCAGAGCTCAAATCATTCACGAAATTCAGCGTGTTATCGGTGGTCGAGCCCGTTCAGGCAACCTGACAGGCATTACCTGGTGCGCACTAACGCAGGCGACTGAGCGTTATTATGAACGCAAAGGCGAAGAAAACTGGTGGTTCTATGATCAGGTAAAAGAGCAGCACTTGCGCTGGCTGAATCTCCTGAGACCGGCGTTCCAGCCCAGTGAAGTCAACCGCCGCCTTGATATCAGCGTACTGCGAGAGTGGCGCGACGATTTTATTGAACTTCATAAGCGCGATCAAGGTCCACATCCCACTTGCGGTCCTTGCACGGCGAAATGCCTGTATAGATTTGAAGTCTCCGAAATAGTTCGTGATCCGAAAATCAAATTCGACTTCAACTCATCAATCAACCGCAAAGATACTTCTGCCTCCGATTCGGCTGCCTGGTTCTGCCGTTTGCTGACCGAGCGTATGATCGGCCAGCACGACATCGATCTATCCTATTGCCTGGCTGTTCACTTGATCAAAGACCAGCAGCTCTCAACCGACGCACAGCTGGTTCTGCTGCACAAAGTGCGCACCGCCCTTGAAAATTTCCAGAATGAAAGCGAAGAAGGCGGCGGCGGCGAACAGGGCGCTTAAAATTCGTCTTGGCTGTCCGGCGATCGCACCGAGAACTAAGTCGCAGCTTCTAAGCTGAAAAGAGCTTGTTAGCCGGGACTTCGCTTGCTATCATGACCGACCAGCATGTTCTGCATTTATGGAGTCTGACTTGAAAAAATACATTAGAGCCGCTGTTTTACTTACTTTAATTGCGACCATGAGCCAGCCATCCGGCTTTTCGCAAAATTCAAAGTACAAGATGACAACGCCGATTCCTGAAGGAATAGAAGCTCCTGAAAAAATAAATAGCGGCCGGCTTGGCCCCCTCCATTTGAAGGATGGATTTCCGGATACTGAAACAACGTCGAAGCTTTTTGACAATCTCGATTTCCAGCGTGCTGTGCAGTCCTACCTCTTAGGGCTTCCTGGTGTCAGCCTTGTGGCTATGAAAAAAGCGCTGGCTGAGCTCGGGCCGCCTAATGAAAGCGTTGCGATTTTCGAAGATCTGATGGATTCCCGTTCTCTCTTCTTAACTGCAAACGATAACACTCCATACACTTTGATCTGGATCGATCTTTCCAAAGGTCCGATTGTTTTAGAAGCTCCGCCAAAAGTTCTAGGAACTATGGATGATTACTGGTTCCACTGGGTGACCGACATCGGAGTTACAGGACCGGATCAGGGGCAGGGCGGCAAATACTTGTTGCTTCCGCCTGATTACAAAGGTTCTATTCCTGAGGGTTACCACCTTGTTCGTCCACGCACCAACAATAACCTGGTTTTCTGGCGAAGCTTCCTGGTCAATGGAGATCCAAAGCCTGGCGTCGAGCTGATTAAAAAGCACACTCGCATTTACCCATTGACTGGCGGCAATCCGGAGCTTTCACCGAAATTCGTCAACGTATCAGCTAAGCAATTCAATACAATCGCTCCGGCTGATTATGCTTTCTGGAAAGATCTCGCCGAGCTTATTAATCAGGAGTCCGCGGCTGCGCTAGACCCGGTTACAATGGGCTTTTTCGCATCTATAGGAATTTCTAAAGGCAGCGGCTTTCAGCCGGACGAGCGGATGCGAAAAATTTTGACGGAGGCAGCTGCAGTCGCAGATGCTTCCGTTCGTGCCTTAACCTACAGGTCTCGAGATACAAGAAGAAATTATTATCCCAACAGCGCCTGGTGCAAAGCTTTTGTGGGCGGATACAAATTTGAAGAGCCGGCCGGAGTTCTTAATCTTGATGCCTATTCCAGTTTTTTCTTTTATGCCACCGGTATAACACCGGCTATGGAGCAAAAAATGGTGGGCAAGGGATCGCAGTACGCTTGCGCATTTGTTGATAGCAAAAAAGAAGCCTTGGATGGCGGAAAGCAATATAAATTGCACCTGCCGCCTAATATTCCAGTCAAAGATTTCTGGTCGGTTCTTGTATACGACAATCAAACCCGATCGATGCTGCAAAGCGATCAGAAATTTCCGGCGCTGAGCAGCCAGAGCAAAGAGTTGGCCTTCAATCCTGATGGCTCAGTTGACATTTTCTTTGGACCAAAAGCTCCTCCGGGAAAGGAAAATAACTGGATCCAGACAATTCCCAACAAGGGATGGAACACGATACTGCGTTTATACGGGCCGCTTGAATCGTGGTTCGATATGAGCTGGAAACCCGGTGAAATCGAAGAAGTCAAATAGTATTGCTTCTTTAATTCGGGAAGATGATCAGCTTACTGCGATGTTATAAGCTGCGACATATTGTCGCCAGTTC
This sequence comes from Candidatus Obscuribacterales bacterium, assembly GCA_019748395.1. Classification (GTDB taxonomy): domain Bacteria; phylum Cyanobacteriota; class Vampirovibrionia; order Obscuribacterales; family Obscuribacteraceae; genus JAIEPM01. Next base: position 2,716 of record JAIEPM010000190.1, on the reverse strand, counting down.
TTGCTGAGATCATTTTCGGCCATCTGTTTGGCAAGCCGAATCGGCAAGTGAATAGGCTTGCCTTTCTTCGAGCCGCTCGGCGTAATTTCATAACGCCAGGATTGCTCGCCGTTGATTTCGTAGCTGAGGATAGTAATCCAGCTGTTGTTCTGTTTGATCTCCAGGCTCAGATTATATGGCACCGAACTGCCGCGCGCTTCGCCGCTGCGGCTCATTCTGCAGCGCTCCGCAAGGATAGTGTATTGCTTGCTTTCAAGCTCTTCTGCTTTGACTTCGACGCGCATTTTTTTGAGCAGGCTGTCCAGCTCCGGTGCGTAGTCATTTTCCGGTATGGCCAGCTCTTCCATTTCCGGGTCTTTCTCGAGTTGCTCGGCTGATTCTTGTATGGGCTCCGGCATTGCAGACGGAACTTCGAATGCTGCAGTCAGTCGTTTGCGATTGCGTTTTTTAAATTCTTGAATCTCTTCCGGAAGCGGAAGCTTTAGCTTGGTGTTTCTGGAGAGCACTACAGTTGGTTGTCCGTTTTCGTCCAGTTCGGTGGAGAGATTGTTTACTTCAGCAATCAATCTCCAGAGAGAAACATCTTTCAGTGAGGGGTGGCGCAGGGCAATCGAGCGCAAAGAATCTCCAAGTCGACAGCTGTATACGATACGACCGTCGGTTTCTTCAGCTGCGGGTCTGGAAGCTTCTTGCAGTTTTCCAAGAATGTTTTGGATGTTCGCTCTTCTGCGTTCAGCCAGATTCACGACTTTCTCGTCGCTGCGATTTCCGCCGAGGCTAGTGTTTCTGGCGCCAAGATTGAGCACCGACATCATAGTGAAACCGCTGCTCTTCTTGCTCTCGTTCTTGCCGCCTTCTTGCTCTACATATTCAAATGTTTGTGTTTTTCCGAACATGCGGCTCTTGAATCTGGTTATTTCAGAGGCCGTGGGCAGGAATATGATTGTGCGTGGCTTGAGCTGGAGTTTGCGTTTGCCTTCTTTCAAAACAACTGGAATTAGAGATCTGTTGATTTCATAGATTAAGGAAGCGAGGCTCTTGTTATAGAACATTTTTTGTGCGATTGATTCGAGGGTGTCACCCGGAAGGACAACGTATTTCTTGCGCATTTCTCGCTGAAGAAGCTGCTCTTGTGCAAGTTTCCTTTCGGCCAGCTCCCGGCGAGAGGCTTCTTTCATGGCTGCCATCATTGCTGCGGCGTATTCGCGAGCCTGATGCTCCGCCCTCGCTTTTGCTTCGGCCTCTTCTCTTTCTCGTCGTTGATGCTCGTTTAGTTCTTTCTCTTTTTGGTCCTTGAACCAATCGGCGAGCTGTTTTGGATCATGAAGATCGCTCTCGGCAATTAAGCTCCTGTCCACCAGCGGATCTACCCAGGTGTTGCTGAGCGGGTCGAGACTCGGGCTCAGGTCCATGTCCAGCGGCGACGATGCTATTTCATCTGTGAGCTTGTGAACAGTAATTTCGTCAAATATATTGCCGCCCTCCGGACCGTTAAGCAACCAGCTGCTTATGAAGCTGCTTGGGCTTCCGTTGGGATCGTTGCTGAATTGATTTTGCGGATCGTTTGAGGCTATACCAAATGGATCGTTGGATAGCGCAGCAGATTCGGCTTTTTCAATAATTGTGTCCATGATGTCGAAGGGACCATCTATAAATGCGGTATGCGTACCGCTTAGAGTTTCAGCAATGAATTTGCTGTTCTCCCAGTTTTCTGCAGCACCGGGTGTTTGTACATTCTGGAGAAAACGGCAGACTTCCTCGACCATGGACTGGCTGACTATGTCTCCACTTGCGTTTACATAGTTGTGTCCGATGATGTTGCCGTGGGCATCACGCAGGGTGATGAGCTGGAAGCTTTCGCCATTGGGACCGGTGAAGTAGGCGTCGATGGTTTTTGTAAGCTCTCCCAATATCTCCATTTGCGGAGAGTTGCTTCCTGCTTCCCTGCTTTCGACGGCAAATTGATCTCCCAGAGGAGCAAAAATCTCCTTGAGTTTTTCCAGTGGATCAAAGTCAAGTTTTGCTTCTTTGCTCTGGTCTTTATTCTGGTCGATTGTTTCGACTCGTTGCTCAGGCTTGCGCTCCACTGATGAGTCAAACATCGAAGAAAGCGCGGCGCTTTCCAGGGACTGCAAAATTGCTGCATCGACTGCAAGTTGCTCAGCCGGACTTAGCGGACGACCGACCGATTCCGTGTTGCCGTCGTTGCTGCTTGTATTGCTGCTGTTGCTGTTGCCGACATTTGAATCGCCCGAATCGCCGGGCTTGTTAGTCGAGCTGGTGTTATCTCCAATTTGTCCCTGCTCGCCGTAGCTTGTATCTTTGCCGGGGCTGCCGTTAGAGGTCGGATCTGTACCGGCACTTGTTGTGCTGTCGCTCTTATTTTGCGTGCTGTTGTCGCCGCTGTTGTTGTTCACAGGGGCGTTGCCTGAGCTGCCAATGCTGCTGCCGCTGTCGGCCGGAGGGTTCTGGTTGCCCGTGCTGCTTCCTGTAGAGCTGCTGGGTTCGCTGTTCCCGTTGTTGATTGTAGTGCCTGAGCTGCCGCCGTCACCGATGCTGCTGCCCGGGTTGCCGCTGCTGCCGCTCGTGCTTCCAGCGCCGTCCCCGAGCCCGGTTCCGGAACCTGTGCCCGGTCCGCTTGCGCCGCCTCCCGGCAAATTGATGCCGTCCGAGCCGCCGACTCCACCCGCTTGTCCACCTGTGCCCGGGTCTGTCC
>JAIEPM010000370.1 GCA_019748395.1 Candidatus Obscuribacterales bacterium | reverse complement strand
CATCAATAAATAGTTTTTCAAAGGGCTCGAGAACTTTGTCGTCAATCTGTTTGACTATAACCTCAGGTCTTGAAACCTGAAATTCATAACCTTCGCGGCGCATGGTTTCAATAAGAATACCCAGATGTAATTCGCCACGACCGCTCACCAGAAAAGTATCGGTGCTTTCGGTTTCATCCACACGCAAGCTGACGTTGGTTTCCAGCTCACGCATCAGCCGGTCGCGAAGATGCCTGGAAGTAACAAACTTGCCTTCCTGACCGGCAAAGGGACTATCGTTTACCAGGAAAGACATTTTCATGGTTGGTTCGTCCACCATAATTCTTTCCAGAGCCTGCGGATTTTCAGCAAGACTGATCGTATCTCCGACATTGGCATTTGCAAAACCGGCTATGGCTACGATTTCGCCGGCTGAAGCAGTCTTAGCCTCAATACGTTTCAAGCCGTGAAACTTCAATAACTTGCTCACCCGGCCGCGCACCAGAGTTTCGTTCTCTTTCATCAAAACAACGTTCTGGCCTTCGCTGACCGTGCCGTTATAAATACGGCCGATTGCAATGCGACCAAGATAATCACTGTAGTCCAGAATTGTGACTTGCATTTGCAAAGTCGCTTCCGGGCTGCCTTTCGGTGAAGGGCAGTGCGAAACAATCAAATCGAGCAAAGGACGCAAATCCAGATCTTCATCTTCCAACTTATGTTTAGCAAAGCCCTTTACTCCCGAAGCAAAAACATAAGGGAAATCGAGTTGCTCGTTACTGGCGCCCAGTTCTACGAAAAGGTCAAAGACTTTATCTACTGCCACATGAGGGTCAATATTCGGTCTGTCGATTTTGTTGATGACCACAATAGGACGCAAGCCCCGCTCAAGAGCTTTGCGCAAAACAAAGCGTGTTTGAGGCATCGGACCTTCACCTGCATCCACAATCAAGATGGCGCTATCCACCATGCCCAGAATGCGTTCGACTTCACCACCGAAATCCGCGTGTCCGGGAGTGTCGACGATGTTGAGCTTATGACCTAGATATTCGATAGCCGTATTCTTAGCCAGAATTGTGATACCGCGCTCACGCTCAAGATCGTTCGAGTCCATAACGCAGGTCTCAACTTCCTGGTTTTCTCGAAAAACGCCGGTTTGATGCAGGAAACCATCGACAAGCGTTGTTTTGCCGTGATCTACGTGAGCAATGATTGCGATATTTCTGATATGCGCCACTGAAGAATCAATTTCTTCGCTGCGTGTCTGTGTTTCCAATTCAGGTTCCATGAGTAAGGTCGCCATTAGGGTTCTCTCTATAATCTCTTAAATCGATGTTCAGGTAAATCGGGCAGTTATTGTATGCTGTTAAGGTCGTATTATCTGTAGAACTGGTGTTGACAGATTTGCAGGGAGCAGCTTCGTTTTGATCACAGGCAAAGTCCTCAGAAGGCACGCGGGGGGTTATCTGGTGCATTCAGACCAGCTGAATGCCATATTTCAGTGCCCACTGAGAGGCAGATTGAAGAAAGAGGGTGTATCGATCTTCACGGGTGATCTGGTTGAACTCGATGAAATCGAGCCTGCAGTTTCAGCTTCAGAACGTGGTTCAGCAGTTATTTCTGCCAGACACGAAAGAAAGAACCTGCTCACCAAACCTTTTATAGCGAACCTTGACCAAGTTTTCATTGTACAGTCTATGCATCAGCCAGAATGGAACCCTCTTTTGTGCGATCGCTACATAGTCACATTGCAGCTAGAGCTTGACCACTTCCGCTGTTTTATCCTTTTGAACAAATGTGATTTAGCTCAAAATGACGAGATTTCGGCTTTACGAAACATTTATGAACCGCTCGGCTACAAAATTTTCTTTGTTTCAGCTAAAAGCAAAGAAGGCATTGCTGAATTGAAGCAAGCAGTGGAAGGCAAAACCTCCGTCCTGATTGGTCCTTCAGGCGTCGGCAAATCCAGCATCATCAATCAACTGATCCCCGATATCAATCTTAAAGTGGATATAAACGAAGATTTGTTGGTGGGACGACACACAACTACATATAGTGAACTTTACAAACTGCCTCGCTTCGATCCTGACACGCCACGCAAACAGGCCGGTTGGATCGCAGATACACCCGGCTTTAACATGGGCGAACTCGAGTATCCGGAGCCGGCCGATGTGGCCTGGCAGTTTCCGGAAATTATTGAGCTGGCAAAAGAATGTCGTTTCTCAAACTGCTTGCACACAGGTGAAGCAGGCTGCAATGTCGAAGCAAAGCTTTCGCTTTTAGCTCCTTCACGCTATCGCAGCTACTGCGTTATCGTCGGCGATGCTCAAAACGAGGCTAAGATTCGTCGGGAAAGTTCTTCCAAAATAGACGCAGGAAGCAAAAAGCAAGTCGGCGGACCAAACAAAGCCCGGGTTTTGCCCCGCCTGAACGAACGTTTCAGAGCCAGCTCCCGCCGCAAAGAAAAACAAAACCTGAACGACATCCGCAAAAGCGCCGCCGAGCTCCTCGACGATGAAACAACTGACGAGTCCCCCGAAGACAACTAATCGAAAAAAAACTGCAGGCTTAAGAAGTGAAGTTAAGCCGGGCGAGCAAACCGGCGCAGCTCCGCGGCTTGCATGCGAAGGCGGAGGAGCACTTATTAAGGATTCACCATAGAATAATTTCCATGGCTTGAAGTTACTATTGAAATACAAACCGCCATTTTCATAATCTTCTGAGCAAGTTCTCGATCTGCATAGTTTTCACTGCGAACAAGTTCAGCCAGAATTCTTGAATTTTGCATGAGTGAGCTCAAAGAGAATTCGGACGAAATGCAAGAATGACCGCTAGAACCAAGTTCCAGGCTGCTCAAGCGACGACGGCCAACCGGATCTGCAGACAAAGCTCGGCTCAATGAAATGCCTTTGGGTCCGACAATCAATTCCTGGCCGACCTGCAATCCCAGTACTTTCTTGCCTGCGATCGTAGCCAGAACCCCGGTGTTCTGTTTCTCATAAACATTGCGAACTTTCACTAATGAATTGCTGCTACCAAGAATTGCCACTGTACCGGCTTTAAGCTCAACATGAGCGGCACCGATTTTGACCACGGTTTTTCTTGAAGCCGATACCAGGGCCTCCCCTCCTTCAAGCACAAGCAAGCCCGGGCTTGTCATCGAGATGCGGCAGCGTCCTGTGTATTTCACAGTAGCAGTTCCGGCATTTACCGTATTTAGAGAAAGAAGCGGTGCAGTGAGCAGGGCTGAATTTTGATAAGCCACCGGGCGCAGGCTCTGAGGGCTGCGACGCAAGGCGCTATGAACAAGCTTCCGGTCTTTTGAATCAAGAATCATCGACTTCAGTATGCCTTCCTGACTGTTCATACTTTGCATCAATTGCTCGATTCTTCTAAGTTGAACTTGATTCACGCACCCCATGCTGCAATGTAAAAGCGGCTCATGCTGAGCCATTTCCTGACGATCAAATTTTATTTTTTGACCGCGTAAACCGGACAGTTCAAGGTTCCATGATGCAACTTTAGTGTGGCTGACTTCAGGGAAAGCAAAAGCTTGAAATTGTTCTTCAGCAAGACCAGATTCAGCCAGAACCAGCTGCTCACCCGGTGCGGCCGATAGGATAAGTGTTTCGTCATTGCGGCAAACAGTAATTGAAGTTTTGCCGCCGGCCAGATTCGCGATTCGAACCAGACCCTGAGGGTCGACTTCAACGATAGAAGCAGTATTTACCGGAACAGTGATGTTGCAAAACGGCGTGCGCACTACATGGATGCGATCGACCGTTATTACAAGTAATTTCCCTTCCTTGAGCAAGAGTGTGCGATCTTGAGCCGGAGCGAATTTAGCAGGACCGGTTCCTACAATAAGCGAGCCATCGTGCTCTTCAAAAGTAAATGGCTGACAGCTGCTTGATGCAATTACCCAGCTATCTTCATCCACCGAGTCGGATGTTTTTAAGACCTGTGCTTTGGAGCAAAAGATTGCCGGACGGAAACTTGGTCTTGTCGGAGATTCATCAAGAGTATCAAGCGGGGTCCCGGTGGACTCATGTCCGTTGATGCTGCTCAAGCCGGATTGAGACGAACTTGAGTTTCTGGACGATATATCGTTGGCGCTGACACTGCTCGCGTTTATATGGCCTGACACCAGATTCGAAGATGAAGAGTTTGAGCTGCTGCCCAAGCCGCTGTTCGGAAGTGTAATCGTTCCCACAGAAGAGGGCAGAGTGCTCCCGCTCGAGCCCGGCACAATGCTGCCGGTGCCCGTTAAGCCGCCGCCGATCACGCTTCCGCTTCCCGTCCCGCTGCCTGTGCCCACTCCAGTTCCAGTACCGCTTCCTGTCCCGGTCCCAGTTCCGCTGCCAGCGCCGCTGATACTCAGCTGCGGTCCGATGCTGCTCATTTCGGTGCCCGAGACATTTACTGTCGCGCTGGGCGGCGGATCAATGAAAATCAAACCACCGTTTAGATTCAGATTGTTATTGTTTAAATTAAGCAGCTTATCGCTGGATGCGACTATGCTCAGCAAAGAGCCGTTGCTCAGTGAAGCGCTGTTGCCTGTATTTGAAAGTGAAACAGCCGAGTCAATCGTATTGGTACCGCTGCGGGAAGCAGCAAGATTGCTTAAAAATTCCGGCATATTTGTAGAAGGAACTCCAGCCATGATCCCGATCATTCCTCCGCTGTAATTAGCATCTGCCGAAGAATTATTGAGCGAGAGCGATATCAGCTTAGAAGCGGACAAATTCAAATTCGGTCCGGCGCTGAGCCAGAGGACTCCACCGACAGCAGCCATTTTACTGCCTGAAACATTGATATTGCCGCCGCTGACAAGCCCGATGCTACCAGAGCCTAGACTGCCGTCGCCGGAAGCAATAAGCTCTGTTCCGGAATTGAGATTAAGATCGCCGGAGCCAAGTCCGGCAAGATAATTATCTATAGAAATTTTTCCCTTGCTTCCGATTTCTGTCAAAGCAACTGTTTGAGTCTGGCTGAAGGGGTCAAATCCCTGAGCAAAAGATCCGGCAGACAGCTTGCTGTTGCTGCCGATAGCGATGTCGGAATGCGCAGTAAGATCAAGATTTTGGGCAGCTCTAAGCTGAGAGTTATCCTGTAACCAGAGCGCTTTGCCGGAGGCAATATTTATAGAACCGCTTCGCGCATCAAGGCTCGCGCCGCTATCGATGTCACCATGAATGGTGCTGAGTTCTATATCATCGGCGCTGAGCTTAAGACCGTTATGAATTGAAAGCCCGGCCCCCTTGCCCGAAAGATCTGCATTCAATACAAGCGCACCTTGCTTCAACTGCAAATCGTTGTTTACGGTCAAAGCAGCTTGTGCTGCTAAATTCAGACCAGAGCCGCCAGTCACTTTGCCCGCATGAATATTTTGAGCATTAACACTCATCGTTGAGTTATCCGCAAGAATTATGGCTGAGTTTGCGGCGTTGAAATCTCCACCGAGATTGAAAGAAACATGATCCTGAACATTGGAAAGATTGGCAGTTCCCGAAATACTGATTCCTGCGCCGGCCGCACTGTTAATGTTCAAATTAGCGGCGTTGATATTAGCAAGCTGAGAACCTTCAATCTGAGTGCTGCCGTTGGCATTTATACTGACACTGCCGTTGCCCATCTGAATTGGAGCATTAATTACGAAAGAAGAGCCCTGTAAATTAAGCTCACCGCCCGAATCACTTATGGAGCCGTTTACGTTTAGTACTGAATTAGTGCTGAAATTGATGTTTTGCCCCTGCCCGATTACTGTTCCGGTTTTTATTCCGGCAGCCGCCGAAACGCTGAAGCTTTGCCCGTCTGCAAGAGTCAAAATTGTGCCGCTGCCGTCGTAAGAGCCACTAGTTTTGAGACTTACACTCGTCAAATTAGCAAGACAGAGATTGCAGTCACCTTTGAGTACGATATTGCTGCTAAGTCCGTCTGCTCCACCTATACTCAGATTTCCGGAGCCGAATGCTGCCAGCTGAGAAAGATCTAGAACATATGAACTGCCATTGTTCGAATAAGGATTGATATTTAGGTTTCCGTCACTGCCGACATTGATGGAAGCAATATTAGTGCTGCTGCTGGAAAGATTGACGGTACCGTCGATTGCAGTGAGAGCTCCGCTCACTTTAATGCTGTCGGGAGTGCTTATCGAAATTACTCCGCCGCCGTTGACACCATTGGCAGTAATGTTCTTGACGCTGACATTTCCGTTTTTAAGAACAGTGCCGGTCTGAATTGAAACCTCTCCTGGATTACCGTCAGCACCGCCTGAGCTGTTCAGCGTATTGGCATTAAATGTCGAAGCGGCAAGGACTTTTATATCACCTCCATTGCCCGAGCCTTTGCCGACGGCATTTATATTCTTGACGCTGATGCTGCCGCCTGACTGCAATAGAACCGACCCGGCATCGCCTGAACCTGACGGGCTCGTCACGATATTACCGCTGAATTTGATATCGCCGCTGGTGTTGATTGAAAGGTCCCGACCACGAGTTCTGAAACCGCTGGAGCTGACATCACCGACACCGTTGTAACTTAGTTCAACAGAGCGAGAACGATTCAAACCGCTGAGATCGAGACCATCGCTGCCGTTGGAAACTGCAAGTGAAACAGTACGAGAACTAAAATTCATTTTGGCGGAACTATCTTCAAGACTCACCTGAACCAGTCCCTTACCGGCACTGAAACTTATCGAGTCGGCGTGCAAAGCACCGCCATCCAGAATAATTTTCGAAGCCGCAGTGCCGAGCTCATTCGTGAAAGAAAGTTTGTCATCGGCTGAAATAAGCCCGCCGACATTGTTAACAGCAAGAACATTCTGAATCAGATTGCTGATATTGATGTCGCCCTTCAGCGACTGCAAAAGACCGGAGTTGAGCATGTTTGCAGCTTGAATATTAATACTATTTAGAGTCGAGCTAATCTGCCCTTGATTTACGATCGAGGGCGCAATCATATTCAAGTTGTTGACTGCACTGATATTGGCCAGAAGATTGCCTGCAGCTCCATTGACAATCTGATTTCCGGCGCTCAGATTCAGTGCTGCAGAACTGCTGATGCTGCCATTGTTGATGATGTTATTGACTGCATTCAAAGAGAAACTGAAATTGGAAAGGAAATTTCCATATCCGGCAAGACCACTTGCCGGAAGTATTGAACTGAGCAAAGCGCCTTGATTGTTGATGATGTTGTAGGCGTTGAGAACTCCCGAATTCACAGCATGACTGCTGGATACGAGGTAAAAGTTACCGCTGTTCGTCAAACTGCCGCTCAAGTTCAGCGTGGAGGCAGCCGCAAAGTCATAAACGCCCGTAACGCCGGTGGGCACTACGAGACTGCCTAAACTGCTTCCAGCGGGCAATTGAAAAGTTCCGCCCACAGCCTGCCCACTAGCGTTGAGAGTTAGACTCTGATGGCCGCTGCTGATCACTTGCATCGCCGCCAGATACATCGCCGGTGTCAACGACGAGGCGTTGCCGACAACGGTGTTGCTGCCACCGACATTGATGCTGACACTCGAATTGCCAAGGACCGAGCCGGATATCGAGGCTGTGCTGGAGCTCAGATCTAGGTTGGAGCTGGGCGAAGGATTCGTCGAGGCGGTACTGGTAGTACTGCTATTTTCAGCGATTGCTGCATGCGGCATAAAGCACGAGTAGCACAAAAGCCAGCAACTGATAAGTAGCTGGACCGTAAGCACCATCTGCAAGTAGCCGCGAACCCTATACAAAGCCGTCCCCCTGGTACTGAGTTATCTAACCCATTACGTCGAAAGTAGAGGACTATTCGGGTATCGCCACTTATTACTTACCCGCAAACTTGACATCTCAAGCAAAATTTTATTTTTCGGACAGCTCCGACACAAAAAAGCTCAAACGATATCGATTGAGCTCTTTTACCCAGGCCTTACTTGGCTCCCAGAGCTTTCAACCGGTCCTTGCAAGCTGCAGCATTTGGACCGGCAGGCTGCTTGGCAAGATATTTGCGATACTCGGCAATGGCAAGAGCCGGCTGCTTCATACCTTCGTATACAGTTCCCATGTAGTAGTAACCGTCTACGAGGTTGGGATCCATACTTACTGCTTTCTTGTACATTTCCAGAGCCTTAGGCAGATTATTATTGCCTTGATAAGCGGTCCCGCAATTTAAACGAGTAGCCGGATCGTCATCTGCTTTAAGCGCATTCTCGTAAGCAAGAATCGCTCCGGCCAGATCATAATTGCCCTTATCGTCTTTCGTCGTTTGCTTGTCGTAAGCTTCCTTGATGAATGGTTCTGCTTTGCGCTGTCTGGCACTCTTTAGAGTATCCTTCCAGGTTTTCTCTTTCGAGTTCATCTGGATGGCTTTCTCATAGTTTTTTATGGCATTATCCAGGTCACCCTTATTGTCAAAAGCCGTGCCCAGCGCGAAGTAATAGGCCGGTTCGGCGGCATTTCCGCCAATCGCTTCAGTATATTTCTGAATTGCCAGATCAAAATTACCGGCTTGTTGAGCCGCAAAACCGTCTTGATAAGCCTGGTTTGTAGCCTGAGTCTTCTGCACATCGGCTTGAGTGACCATCTTCTGAAGATCATTTGGATTAGCCGTCAAAGCCTTTATTCGCGCCTGAGCAAGACCGGTATAAGCACCGCTGGCTCCAGCCTCGGCCGCATATTGCTTATATTCTTGCAAAGCCTGTGTGCCTTTGCTGAAATTCTCATCCAGAATAGCCATGAAATACAAGTTGCCGATTTGAGCTTTGCGATCAAGAGCCAATCCCTTTTCAAACTCAGCTCGAGCCGTAGCAAAATCTTCACTGGCTTGCAGCGCCGATGCCAGGTTTGTATGAACATTGGCATTGTTGGGATCAAGCTGCAAAGCCTGCCGGTAACCAGCAATCGCTCCTGGCAAATCTCCTGCTGTTTGTTTCTTAACAGCATCATCCACAATTGGAGCAAGCTGCTGTTGTAAGACCGTGGCAGGCAAATCCCTGTAAGTCTTGTTAGCCGGATCAAGCTTGGATGCCGTAATGAATTCGGCTCTGGCATTATCATAATTCTTGAGGCCCAGGTAAGCAGCACCAAGTTGATAATGATAAACAGGGTCATTAGCCAGTCCGAGCACGGCCTGCATTTTCGACACGCATGTATCGTAGTCACCCTTGTTATAGGCAGCAACCGCATCGTTATATAGACCAGAAACTTGCTCCTGATTTTTTCGCTCGCCTGAGGTCGGTATTTTCACCGTTTTGCTCACATCTTTAGAAAGCTCGGCAGCTCTGGTTCTTGCCAGCTGTGCATACTGCCCGCTTGGATTTTCGGTCAAATATTTTCTATAAGTATTTAGCGCAATCGGTCCCTTGCCGAAGTTTTCTTGGAGTGCTGCAATTAAATAAAGGTTCTCACGCTCTCCTTTTGGGTCAAGGTCGTAGCCCTTCTGGTATTCGTCTAAAGCCGCCTGGAAGTTGTCCGCCCCCTGCAAAGCGGCAGCTCGGCTTGTGTGCATTTTTGCAATTTTCGGAACAATTTGAATGACCTGACCGTAAAGATCGGCTGCCGATGTGTAATCACCACTTTGGTAAGCAGCTAGGGCTTTATCCACAATCGGACCGGCCTTTTCTTCTGCGCACTGCTGTCTTTGCGTATTGTAGATTTCCACGTCTTTTGGATGATTATTACGGCTTGCAATAGCTATGGCCTGGTCATAGGCGCTTAGAGCATTGTCGTAATCTTTCATTTGCTGATAGCAAGTAGCAATGGCTTCAACATAAGCAGATTCATCCGGTTTAGCAGCTGCCGCCTTTTGATAATGGCTCAATGCCTCAGCCGGATTGCCGGACTTTTGAGTGCTCAAGCCCTGGTTATATTCGTCATCTGCAATTTTGGCGGTCTTAATTTCTCCCTGCGTCGGCAATTTCTGAGTTTTTGTAATATCTTTGGTGAGCACTGCCAGTCGCGAGTTGGCATCATTGGCATATTGTCCTGTCGGAGCTGCAAGCAAGTACTTGCGATAGTGCGCTACTGCATCATTTCCCTGTCCAAAGTTTTCGTCAATTTTTCCTATCAGGTACCAGTTGGTGCTTTCGTCTTTAGCATTTAGATCCACGGCTTTCTGATAGCAATCGCGAGCTTTGGCAAAATCATCAGTGAGCTGATATGCCTGACCCAGATTGGTCCAGATTCGAGCATTGTTTGGAACAAAGTCGAGAGCTTTTCTGTAAAGGTCGATAGCAGCCAGTTGGTCTCCGGCGCTCTGTCGTTTAACAGCATCCTCTACAAATGGCTTAGCTTTCTCTTCCTTGGCCAGTTTAATTGCTTGCTTGAACTCATCAAGCGTTTTCTTGTCAAATTTTGGATCGGCAGCTCCCAGATCAACTGCAGTCTGGAACCACTTCAATGCCGAGTCTATATCACCTTTTTGCTGGAACATCGTACCCAGACCAAAGGGAGTCGCCGGATCTTTGGGACGAATAGAGAATGCTTGCAGATAGGCATTATTTGCATCATCCCAGCGCTTTTCCTGCTGAGCTTTGACAGCGGCTTTGTAAGCATCATCGGCGGCCTTATCTTGAGCGATTTCGGTTTCACTCTTGATCTTCATGCAATCGGTCGGATCTTTGCGCAATGCATCAATTCGATCTTTTGCTTGGGCAAAATATGTACCGCGAGGCGCTTCACTTAGATATTTGCTGTAAGTTGCCAGGGCATCGTTTCCACGTTTGGCATTTTCCAGGATGGTACCGATCAACCATAGATCATCAACCTGACCTTTCGGGTCTTTCTGGTAAAGCTGTTCATAGATTTTCTGTGCTTCCGGGAATTGCTGTCTTGAGTAATAAGCACCAGCCAGGTTAAAGAGTACTTTTGTATTATCGGGAACAATGGCCAGGGCTTTCAAATACAGGTCGATAGCCGAAGTATAGTCTTTGTCTGCATGTTTTTTGACTGCCAGATCAATTATCGGATCAGCTTTATCCTGAATTGCTTTGGTCAAATAATCCTTGTACTGCTTGTTGTCCGGTGCCAGATCGCAAGCTTTCTTAAATTCAGCCACAGCCGCATCAATTTGCTTGAGAGCTTGCAATGTTGCAGCAACGTTGAAATGAGCCGCCGGGTCTTTCGGGTTGGCACTCAGAATCATCTGGTAGCGCTTCAAAGCTTCATCAAAGCGCCCGGATTTAAACAGATTTGCCCCTTCCGTAGCAGCATCATCAAGCTGTTTGGCAGCCAGCCTGTCCTGGCAGACTTTCATGCCGTCCTGTGCACCGGGAAGTTGCGGATTCCTTTGCAAAGCTTTGCCGTACCAGCTAATCGCTTCGGCATAATTTTCCTTAGCCTGATTAGCAGAAGCAATATTAAGCATGATGTTGGCCGCATCCTGTTCTGGAGGCGGCAGAGCAGCATCAAGACCAAGAGCAGCCGAATATTCCTGAATTGCGGCGTCATAAAGTTTGCGTGACTGCAAATCCACACCGTTATTTATGTGTTTGTCACGCTCGTATTCCCTCTTAGCAAGCGGAATTTTACTCAGTAATGTTTGTGCAGGCTGATTGTTTTTATCAAAAACAAGAGCCTGTCTCAGCTCAGCTTGAGCCTGGTCAAAATCACCAATGTACATGTAAGCCTGACCCAGCCCCACATGGTTTGCCGCGTTTAAAGGGTCTTTTTGAACAGCATCCGTCCAAACGGCTTTGTTCGCCTCTAAAGTCTCGCGGTCGGTGCGATTCAAAGTTATAGCAATGTTGTATGCTTCCACCGAATGCGGATAATCTTTCTTGGCCTGGTAGGCTTGACCGAGGCTGCGATAAACTTTGGCTTTCGTATCCGGATCAAGAGAAGCACTTCTGGTAGCTATATTATATTGAGTTATGGCGTCGTCAACTCTGTCTCTAACATAGTAGGCATTCCCGAGTTCAACACGCAACGCCGGATCGTCTTTTATTTTCAGAGCTTCAGCAAATTCGACAATGCCGCCTTCTAAATCACCGGCCAAACGAGCCTGCTTGCCCAGAGCGACCCTGTCCTTAAATGATTTGGGGTCCTTGCCTAAATTCTGAATTGTAACTTCCAGATTCTGCACGGCAGTCGGATTATCAGGGCTGTAAAAAAGCGACTTATGGAATTTTTCAATCGCTTGAGCAGGGTTATTTTGCAGCGAAATCCCCCAGTTGTTGTAGCAAATTGCCATATTCTCTTTTGCAAGTTTATAACTTGGGTCGAGTTTCAAACATTCCAGAAACTTCGAAACTGCAAGCGGATAGTTATTAGCTTTGAGACCATTTACACCATCATTGTTTAACTGAACAACCCGGTCGCTTGCTGCATAACTTGGAACAGCGAAGCCTCCAAGGCAAATGCTGGCAGCCAGTAAATAGCTTAGTCCCGCAAAATGAGCTCTTTTATCCGCACTAAAATACTGGACTTTTCGCATAGCCAAATCCACTGATCCCTTTCAAATTTTTGCTGACAGTACGCTTAGTGACATCTAGTAAAGAGTAAAAGTGCCCGCCAAACCCGACAATTTTGCCAAGCGCTTTGCTTGCCGCAAAATGAACACCAGTGGAATTCTATCCGACTCCGGCGGTCTTAGATACAGCAAGACCCCTAGATCGAACAACTATTAAAGGAGTCTCTTTCTGTTTCAGGGAAAAGACTCGTAAAAGCTTATCCAGCCGGACAGAAGGGTGCCGTGAAAAGCTCAATCGATATCGATTGAGCTTTTTTAAAGGCGGAGCGCGCGGGCAGGCAAATGAAAAGAGCAAGCCCGGGAGGACCTGCTCTCGGCACTTGGAAACCAAAGTGTTCTAGGCTTCCGGCTCAATCAATCCATAATTGCCGTCTCGCCGGTGGTAAACCGTGTTTACCTGTCCAGTTTCTGAATTGATGAACATGAAGAAATCGTGTCCCAGAAGGTCCATGTGACTCGCAGCTTCCTCCGGCTTCATCGGCTTGAGCGGAAATTTCTTGGAACGAACGATTTTCGGGCGAATGGCTTCAAAAGTAATGGCTTTCTCGACGGCGAAATCATCGTCCTCCTCGGCCCCGACGTCTACAGCAACAGGGCTCGCTTCGCGGTGATTTTTGGCAGTACGTTGCCAGTAGCGTGTTTTATATTTGCGTAACTGCCTTTCAATTTTGTCAGCAACAAGATCGATGGAGGCGTACATATTCTCTGTGGATTCCTCGCCCCGAATCACAGTTCCATTTACTTTCAGCGTCACTTCAGCAGTCTGGTTGTTTGGAATTGAGGGATTCTTGGCGACACTCAACAGAGCCGTCGCATCAAGCGGTTGATCAAAATGTTTTTGTGCTCTTTTCAGCTTCTCAATCAAGTAATCTTTCAAAGCTGGGGTCAAATCGATGTTTCGACCGGTTACTGTCACGTGCATGAACATACCTCCGCATACCTGAAAACGTTATCGGAAGAAAATCTGGCTAAAAGATCTTGTACCAATTTGTCATTTTCTCTCTCGGAAGCAGAATGCAGCCGAGCAAAATTCAGGTGCGCTTGAGAATAACACCTTTATTTCTGCCCCCAAGCCAAAATTAATACTGACGCTATACTTCACCTGGGTCCTCTCAGACCTATACCCGGCAACGAAGCTTAAACGATAGACAGATTAAGAATCGAAATTGCTTCCATATCAAAAGTCTACCCGCTTTTTGAGCACATAAACCTGCAATGATCTCGAAGATCTCCATAGCTGGAAGAAACAGCGCCCAGGAGAAGTAACAGCTTCATCGTAAAGCCGACGATGCTTGTAAAACCATATGAGAAGCATCGATATAATTCAAAGCTTGATTTTTTGGCTGCCCGGTGCCGTTCACCGCTTCAGCTTGAGCCGAAGGCACTAAGAACCGGTCAAACCTACGACCGGGACCTTTTCGATGATGCAGTTTCTTTTGCTCGAGCTCAAGAACACTTGCGATCAGAGAAACTGCCTCATCCGGGTAGATTGGTGAATCCAGCACCCCCTGAATGGAAGTAAGCTCAGACATATCGGCAACCAGACCGAGATTTACCAGAATCTGCAAAGCCGTTTCGCCATTTGCTTCCTTGCATTCTAAAACAGAAGGCAAGGGCGAGTTGTGATGCTTTTGAGCTTCATCCCTACTCAAAGTAAAAGCCGGGTAGAGCTGGCGAACCAGTAATTGATAAAACTCACGTCTTGGAATTGATTGAGCCGGATCCTGAGCAGGAGGTGGATTTAACTGACCTTGCTTCACATATTCGCGAAAAGCGGCTAAACGGAAGCGCGCATTGGGCTTCAAATAATCATGATGCCTGGCCACAGCCTTTTTCTGCTCATCAGTAATTCTCTGATTGGGATATAAGCTGATGCCAGTAGCCTCGCTATCTCTGCAAGCTCTCAGAAATTCATGAATAGCATCACTGCTGCTGCCCATGCCGTCACCAATCGCGCTGATCTCTATGTCGGCTTTGCCGGAGAGTTCACGAATTTTTTGAATAGTCTTAACCGTATAGCTGTAAGGTTCGATTTTTTCGTATTTGCTGTTCCAGTAAATCATCGGTGCAATCACATCAAAATACTGAGCAAGCAAAGGCCATGAAATTCGCTTGACCTCAAAACACTTATTCAGAGGGCTGTAAACCACCGCTATCAACGGATAGTTAGCTCCCAATTTTTCGCGAACCACCTGAGCATATTTTTCGATGCGCTTA
This sequence comes from Candidatus Obscuribacterales bacterium, assembly GCA_019748395.1. Taxonomy (GTDB): domain Bacteria; phylum Cyanobacteriota; class Vampirovibrionia; order Obscuribacterales; family Obscuribacteraceae; genus JAIEPM01. Next base: position 1,786 of record JAIEPM010000370.1, on the reverse strand, counting down.
GGCTCTAAATTTTTCTCCAGGTTCGGGGCAGCTCCATCGACATGCTCTCCGGCCGGGCTGCGATATTGAGCAGCCTCCACCATCTTGGCGGCATCAAGCTCCGGATTATAGAGTTCGGCAAATGACCACGCCAGGATCCGCACTCCATGACGATGGGCAGCTTCAAGCAAGTCGCCGAGTTTTGCCGGATTTACTATGCCGGGCGTGTTACTGCGAGAAGTCTGCAAGAAAACATTGCGGATTCCGTGCTCCTTCAAATCCTGAAAATATGCTTCCAGATCTCCTTGAGGATAATTCCAGAGATTGATCCAGATCCCCGCAGCATCAGCAAGTCCCGGAGCGGCATCATCCTTATAGTTTGCAGCCATGCCCGGCAAAGATACGGCGGTCATAGCAATCGAGAGCGAGATCAAAACGAAGTTCTTGCGAACCAGATTCCACATAAACAAAGCTTCCTTCCCGAGAAGAGAAAAGCACCTAGTTCCGGTTATACCCCTTGAAAACTCTTTTGTCCTGTTTGAGCACAAACTTCTTTCTAGTGCTTGCAAAGCCGGTCTTGTCGCCCATGAGACCTGTTGGGAATACAGCTTCATTCTAGAGTAAAAAAGAAGAATTGTGGAGAATTTCTCATATTCAGCCATAATAATGAGGAGCGCTCGCTTGCCAGGTTATCGGCGCCGGAGAAACCAAATAGATGAGCAGAAAAAACGAGGATGAGATCGAGAACAGACTCAAAGAACTCGAAATTGCCATGAAAGCTGAAGAAAAAGCGAGCAATCTGCCGGCACTTCCAGACGAAAGCAGGGTCCTAGGCAAGCAGGAAAAAAGCAGCCCTCAAATCCTCGGAAGCGCTCAGGACAAAGCCAATTTGAAATCGGATCTGTATTTGCTTTCCGGCTTCACAAGCTTAACCCTGGGAATACTAGTGCTTTTCAGTCATTTACGAGTGAGCAGCTGGTCGGTCTTTAACTGGTTCGGAGCTGCTAACACAAACGGCTATTTAGTGCTTTCACTGCTCGTTGGTATGGGCTTCTTTTTCTATGACTACAAGAACAAAGTCGGCTGGCTAATTTTAGTTTCAAGCCTTGCAGCATTGATATTCAGCCTTTTTAGCCGCCTGAACATCTACTTTCCTCAAATGAGCCTACTTGGCATGCTCCTGCTTTTTGTTCCTCTTGCACTTGGAGCCGGGCTCATTGCTAGAGCTCTAAAAATGCAAAAATCCTTCGCCGAAGAAGAGACTGAAAAGAAACTGAAATAGGCAAAGACAGGCTTGTAAAGCAGATTCTCTCTCTGTATTTTTTTGTCTCAATAAAAGCTTCTATGAGCAGGAGTCCAAGAAGTCGACTATTTAAAAGCTGGCATAATTCAAATTGCCTGAGAAACAGGCAGAAGCTACGGGCGGAATTATGACAACAAAATCAGTCGAAAAAAAACGAGAATTAGTCATTGTCAAACGTGAGTCCGGAGTCGCCCTCATCCTTTTCGATGCGGCATCCAAATTTAATTCTCTGGGCTCCTCGACAATAAGCGAACTACACGAAACGCTTGATTTTATCGAAGCCGACGATTCAATAAAAGCCGTGCTGGCAATCTCGGGCAAAGCCGATAGCTTCATTATCGGCGCCGACCTTTACGAAATTAAAAAGGCTGCTTCTTATGAAGAACTGCATCAACTGTCGTTGAGAGGGCAGGATTTATTCAATCGCCTTTCAAAATTCAAGAAGCCTTTCCTGAGCGCCATAAACGGAGCTTGCCTGGGCGGCGGTCTTGAACTGGCGCTGGC
>JAIEPM010000663.1 GCA_019748395.1 Candidatus Obscuribacterales bacterium | reverse complement strand
AATAGTCACGTCTCGCGCATGTTGCACTCAGTGCGAAAAGTACGGGCCGCCGACGCGGCAATCAAGTCCGGGAAGGACTCGCGAATGTCGCTGAAGTATGCACGACCGCTGGCAAGCACGTTCGGCGCTTGCTGCTTCTTATGACAGGCATCTTCTTGCCTGCTCAGGTTGAACCAGCGCACACCATCGCTGCGCCCGTCCAGGTAAATCTTGATTTGAAAGCGACCGATCTCATGCTTTGTTTTAGATTTCGGATCGCTACAGTAGAGAGGCTGAGTGAAAATTGAAACAGCCCCGGACTCGACACGCAGCCCGCTGACTTTGGGCAGCTTGAGAAGAGCTTCGAATTCGGACTGAAGCGCTTTGCGCTCACAAATGCGTTTGCGCTGAGTCAGCTTGAGCTTGAGAGCCCTCAAGCGGAGCGCCCCCACGAGCTCAGTCTGAGCTTTCTCAACCTGCGCACGCAAAGAAGCAATTTCTCCAAGCGATTCGCGCTGCATGCTCTCGACACGCTGAGCACAGGCATGGATGTAGAGCTTGCGATACTCTTTTTGAGCCGCACTTTGCTCCGCTTTGACTTTGGCCCGGGCGTCTCGCTGGGCGATCGCATCTGCAGTGGCTTCCGGCCAGAGGTGCACGCCCAGACCGGCACGGTCGTTGTTTGCCTGATTGACACTTTCGGCAAACTCGATCGCGACCTGCGCGGCGAAATCCCACTGACGCTGCGAGAAAAGGCTGGCGAAAATCGTCTCGGTGTTACCCAGGCAAGCCGTGCCATTGTTGTACATGTGCACGCCCTGCATCGGCAATTCCGCAAATGACTTCACCTGCCTGTCCAGGTTGAACCAGCGCGGGTAAGTATTAGCCGGAGAGAGCAAGATCTTGAAGCGACCGACCTCGTGCATTTTGCCGGTGCGGGGATCTCTGGCGAAGAGCAGGTCGGTGAAAACCCAGATTTCACCGTTCTCGACACGCACGTCGATGACTTTCGGCACTTTCAGTAGAGCATCGTACTCGGCACCGAGAATCTCATCAGAAGAGAAGCCCTCGTTGCGCAACAGCTTGAGCTCTTCGGCAGCAGCACCGCGCAAGAGCTTTTTGACTTCCTGCTTCTGCTCGCGAATCTTCACTTGCAGAGCATTCGCATCGGCGGCAGCGGCTTCCGAAAGCTGTTCGGTCCAGCAGATCGAGAGCTCGTCGATGAAAAGTTCTCGCGCCTGCTCGGCCGGCTGCTCGGAATTCAGGTGAGCAATAACACGTTGCAGAATCAGAGCAAAGAGCATCTCTTCGCTTGCAGAGCCGCTCTTCGTCAGGTCATGGTAGATGTAGAGATTGCTTTGCCCGACGAGCTCCGCCACAACATAATTGCCGTCACAGAAGCTGACCCCGGTCTGCGCAGGACCCCAGGCGCCGTCTCCATAGGCTTCACTGGGGACGCCGTAGATGCTGAGCGGCACTTTCACCGCATTTTTGGAAAGCGGCGCTGAGTAAATGTGAATGTGGAATTTGTCATCCTCAAGCGGCTTCACCACCGCCCGAGGATTGTCGACAACCAGGTCTCGACCGATATAAGGCAGGAAGAAACGCTCGGCAACGCGCTTCATACCATCCTTATTCTTGCCTTTCCAGAGCCCGGCGCTGGCACTGTGCGAAAGCACCTGGTCTGCGCCGGGAACGACGTTGGCATTGGTGAGAACCGTAGCCTGCACCCCCTCATAGGGCGATGCAGACTGAGACTTGATCTTGAGTTCGAGTAAAGCCAGAGCCGTTTCAAGCGACTCTTCCTGAACGATAACGCCGGGCTGGTCTCCCAGAGCGAAGTCATAGAAGCTGATTTGGGCAGCTTCCAGTTTCTTCTTCTGTTCGCCGTTCAAGCGTGGCAAAAAGTAGCTGTTCATCTAGCCTCCTTTCGGCAGCATGAAATGCGAGCTAGGCGGCGGCTTTCTTGCCGCCCTCGTAGTCGCTTGGATGTGGTCTGTCCGCGGCTCGCAGCTGAACCGGGTGAAAGAGTCGTTTCTTCTGATCGCCCGAGCTTCCTGGCGGCAGCGAGAAAAGCTGAGAGCCGCTTTCTCGAGTTCTGTCCTGAGCCCAGCTTTTGAAGCCGCCGGCTTCAAAGCCCTGCTCCAGTGCGAAGACGCGCGGACCAGGAGAGGCTCCGTTTGCCATTTCCAGCAGAACGAGCCAGAAGTTTTCCAGGTTCTCACTCTGAACCGCAGCGCAGAGAACTGCGATCTGAGCTTCAAGTTTCTCGTATTGACGAGCATCAAGAAGCTCCTGCAAAACTTGCAGTTCCTTCTTATGAGAGTCGCCTGAATAGAAAACGCCGCTTCCGAAGACAACTCCGCAAATCTCTCTTTTGTAGAGTTCGCCGCTTTGAGCCAGCTCAAGCTGCTCAAAGAACTTGCCGACCTGCTTTTCGGCTTCAGCATGTCTAGAAAGGGCAGCATCGATCAGGCGACGAACTTCGACAAGGCGAGCCAGCATGGCTGCAGCTCGCTTTTCCAGAGCCGACCATTCCAGCTTGACGCCGCAGCAGGCAGCAAGAGTACTGTCGAGTTCATCTTCAAGCTGCGCCATCGTCGTCGAAGCAGGCTCGCCGCCCCAGCCCTCGCTAAGCTTGCTGCGCAAGAATGAGGACTGCTCTTTCAGCGAGGCAATCTGAACAGCTGCAGATTTATGTTCCTGCAGCTCCTTTTGAATGCGCTTCAGAAGCGAATCGTCCGCCTCCACCAGGCGAGCGACCAGGTCTTTCGATCTTGCAATCAAAGACGGCCAGTCGTTGCGACCCTCCTGAGCATGAGCTTGCAAGAGCTCGGCATCAGCGGCGTATTCATGGAATGCAGTTTCTACGCTCAACGAAACAACATTGATCTGATCGCGCAGAATGCTGAAAACATGGCTGAGCGGCTCTGCCACGTTGCCGACGGCCAAGCGAGCTTCCTGCCTTTTGAGATGCTCGCCGTAAAGAGCTTGCACAAGCGCGCAGGCTTGATGGAAACGCTGCTTGCGGTAAAGAGCCTGAATTTCTTCAAGCTCCGGACCATCGGCCTGCAGGTCACTCTCGATGGCAGCTGTGCGAATCAAGCCCATCTTTTCATCGATGAAAGCTTTATCGCTGAGCACGACTGCCAGCATGGACTCGCCGCTCTCGAGCTTGGCACTGAGTTGGGCGCGGGTTGTTTCGAAGTAACGCAGACGTCGGCGAGTCAGACTATCTTCCAGTACTTCCATGAGGCGCCTGCATTCAAGCAGTTCGTTCTCTAGATGGAAGCCCTCTTCCTCGAAGCTGAAACCACCGACAGTAGACTCTACCCCGGGCAGCCCCGAAATGAGCGGCATCTTCCTTGAAAGCGCCACACGCTCTGCAAGAGTTTTCTCCCGAAGCTTGAGCGCCTCGAGATTCTCCTGCATCTTCGTTGCTTGTCTGAAAACTCGGAGGTTACGCGAGAGTAGGCGACGCAGCCTTTCCTCAGCCGGAAGGTTCTCGACAGCAAGAGGATTACTGCGCAAACCTTGCTCAAGCTCGAGAAGAAGAGCTTCCGCTCTCTTCACGGCTTTCTCATAAGTCGGGTGCGTCAAGCCCATGGTCTGCAGCTGCGAGTAGAGTCCGGCAAGACTGCCTTCAGACGGCTCAATCACCTGCTTTTTGTAAGAAGCGAGCTTTTCCTCGGCAGCCCGCCCGGCTTTCTCCAAACGGGTGTAAGCTTGCCCGGCCTCGCCATTGGCTTTACCAAGCCTCAAGCCGAGTTCACAGACCGGAAAGCTGTCGGTGCTCAGCGCAGAGCCCAGATTCTCCCTGAGCTTCTCCGGCAAGTCATCCGTCGATAGCTCGGTCTGCCCGAGACTGAGCTCAGCGTATGCTTCTTCCAGCAAATGGAAGGAAGCAATGCACCACCACGGGCGGAAACGGAAGCGTTTTTTCAGCTCGGCTGCTTTCTGCTGACGACGTTCGAGCTGCGCTCGCAGAGCCAGGCTCTCGGCGATGACATTTCGGGTTTTAGTGTAAGCGGTCAGACTCTCGTTCTCGTAAGCAGGCTGCTTCACGAGGAGTCCGGACTTGTCGGCTGAGAGAAGGGCGTTGACTGCCTGGCTGCCTTCCAGAGCCTGGCTTGCAGCCTCGTAAACAGGCTCGAAGCGACCCTCCAGCCTGCTGAGCCGACGGATCGAGTAGCATACGAAAGATATGAGCCCGGTCAAGCAAACGACAGCGATGCTGATCGCCGCCAATGCCTCGGGCGTAAGCTGGCTCGTGTCCATGCTTTCGCTCCTTGTTTTGCGAAAAGGAAAAAAGAGTTGTTAATCCGGCAACGCTGAGCGCTGCGGATAAGTCGATTGCTTGCTTCTGAGAAACGGTGCTTGTTAGGACGCTCGGAAATTTCGATGAGGGAAAAAAATTGCTACTAACGACTAGCAGTTGCCAAGGCAAAATTTCAGCACTTGTTTCCTCCCTCAAAAAACTAAAATCTAAAGAAATTGCGAAGCTATCGATTCTTTTGAGATGGATGTAAGGATTACTGATTAGCTTAAGCAAGACTGATTTTTGACGCTCAGTTGGCCAAGCCTTTCGCTGCCTGCGCAAAGCAGGCTTTTGCCAGCAAGCAAGAGACTTTCGAGAGTTTTTCTTCCGGAGCTTGAAAAGCAATTCAGGAAACTCAAGAACTTGCCTTAGTCTCGCTCAAAGTTTTCTTTGATTCGTTTAAGTTTACTCCGGCAATCATTCCCGAAACGTCGACCCCGCCACTACCAGTGGTGCGTTGCAAAAACGTTTTTTGTTGACATAAGACTCCATCCTGCTTTACTGAAAAATCTTGCTCCGGGCTCAGCATCTCCCCTTGCCCGGCAGCCCTATCAGAGCCAAGCTAGGGTTGAAGTCTGCGGGTTCCACGTGTAGCGCAGCTACGCCCAGGCCACCGGCGCCATGGGGCAGTATCCGCATGGCTGGAGAGGCATAACCCCCAGGCGCCAGCTCTGAGAGCCCGGCAGCCGAAGCTGCAACAGGCGCAGACAAGTTCAGGTTATGGGAAGAATGCGCAGCCCAGGGCTTGATCCGCCCTGCCCGCAATCGTCAGGGTCAGGACGTATCTCATTTATCCCCCCAAGCATCCAGAAGGATCTAACAAGAAGCAAAAGTCAGTCTCCAACTGCTTTTGAAACACCTTTCCGACAGCAAAGTGCTGTTCCGACAAGGTGTGTTTTTTCACGGGCCAAAACCCAAAACCGCTCTTCGGAGCAAACGCTCAATTTGAGCACGAAAGGACACTAGCTATGACTACTCAACTCACTGCTGCGGCGCATCGCAACGACAGCGTCGTTCTCGTCGGCTGGGACTGGAAGCACGGGACGACGATCCCGGGCTGCATCGGTTTTGCGATCACTCGCATCGACAAGGCAGGCAAGCGCGAGATTCTCGAAACGCACATGCCCTTCGAGGGTCACGACAACAAGGAATGGAAGAGTCAGCCGAGCACGGTCTGGCCCGTCCAGCGCAAATGGTGGATTGACTTCACCGGCAAGAACGGCCAGACCTACAGCTACGAGATTCAGGCCATGTCCGGCAGCCCCGGCAACCTGAGCCCGATCGCCGGCTGTGTCGCCACGAGCAACCCGGTCACTCTCAACACGAAGGTCGACGAAACCTTCGAAGTGGCCTTCACCCGCGGCATCCTCTCCACGCAGTGGCTGGCGCGCACGCTCGGACTCAACGCCGAAGGCGAGCCGGACTTCCAGAAGCTGATTGACGCGCTGGCCGACTTCGACAAGAAGGACAACGTCATCCGCGAGCACCTGATGGGCAACGTGCCGGCCATGCTCATGGCTCCGGTCAGCGAGTGCGTGACTGACGGCGGTCACGTGTATCAGGCTCTTTACGAACTGAGCTCGAAGCAACTCGTGGACTTCCTCCTGAAGCACCTGAGCTACTTCTCGCTCATCCTCGGCAACACCGGCAAGGACGACATCACCAACGCCGAGGCCCGCAAAGCCCTGCATGCTGCCGGTGCCAAAATCACCGACCGCATGATCGGCGCCTGGGGCATTGCTCACAACAAGAGCCAGGTCAAGGTCAACAAGGACAAGAAGCCGACCGACGTGACCACGGGCAGCACGAACTGGACCGACACCGGTATGGGCTGCCAGTCCAACATGGTCTGCCGCATCTTCAACGCCGAGGTCGCGGACAACTTCATGGACTACTGGAACCGCCTCCTGGCGGACAACGCCCAGCAGAGCCTCGAGTTCCGCCGCCGCAACGCCAAGGGCTACAGCCCGATCACGCTCAAGGACGGCACTGTCATCGAGACCTACTTCCAGCCCAGCATGGACGACAAGACCAAGCCGCAAGGCGTGGTGCCTCTGTCCCCGTGGCTGACGCGGGTGAAGGGCTTGATGGAAGGCGCCAAGGAAGTCCTCGTCGGTGAGGTCTTCTACCCCGGTACACCGTCGGTGGTGCACTGGATGGCCGAGATCTGGGACAAGCGCCCGGACCTCTACCAGTTCCTGACGGTGAGCACGCCGGATGCACTCAAGGGCGTGAAGTGCAAGCGCCGCAAGGGTCGTCACCCGCTCTTCACGATCGCCACGGGTCGTGAGCAGGACTTCGCGGACTTCGTCAAAGAGCTTCTCAAGCTGCCGGACGCCCATGCGATCACGCACGGCAAGATCATCGTCATCGACCCCTGGGGGGAGAAGCCGGTGGTCATCTTCGGTTCCGACAACCTCGGCGCCAAAGCCAGCTACGGCAACGACGAGAACGGCGTGATTGTGATCGGCAACAAGGCGCTGGCTCAGTTCGTGTTCGTCAACATGTTCGACATCAACAAGCACTTCCTCTCGCGTGCTGCGGCGCGTGCCAATCGCAACTCGCCTCGCACCGGTCGGCTCGCCCTGACCGATGCCTGGCAGACGGTTTGGTCCGACGGCTTCAAAGCGCGTGAGGCTCAGCTGCTTGCCACGGGCAAGTGGGATGGTTCCGGCTTCGTGGACGACCCGAAGCTCCAGCCCGAGTGGGTTCTGCCCTGGCAGCCTCGTCCCAAGACGACAGCTGTCGGTGCAGTCCCGGCTGACACGAACGATACGACGGCGACCGGCAGCACAACGCCGGACAAGCACATCGACCCTGCCAAGCTCACGGCTGACAACATGCAGCCCTTCGTGGAAGCGGTCGAGCAGGTCGAGCTCGACTAGTTCAAGCATGAACGGTGCTTTTCCGTTCAAAGCAAGGGCAGCAATGTCCGTGCGTTCTTACTACCGATGAGTAACGGGGAGGGAGGCAAAAAGCCTCTCTCCCCGCCTCTGGTTTTCGCTCACTCTTTTACCAGGAGACAATTCCTATGGCTCTTCCGCAAACTCAGCGCAAGCTGCGCACCATGGCTCTGGTCAAGCCCAACGGGGTCCTGCGCGGCACCCGTCAACTGAATCAATCGGACCGGCAAGTCGAACACCGCAAGATGCGCCAGACCTGGATGCAGACCTTCGCCGGTTTCGCAATCCTGAACGCCATGCTCGCCGGTGCGTTCTGGTATTTCGGCGCGCTCTCCATCCTCGGCATCTTCGGCGGCATCTGGATCACGGTGATTTTGATCGCCTGGTTCTTCAGCGCCAAGATCACGCCCATGGCCGTGCAAGCCTACGCCGCAGACCCCAGTACCGAATACGGTGCTGCGGCGATTCGCTGCGCCGACCGCGCCTGGGAGCAACTCACAGCGCACGTTCGTGAGAACTACGGCGAGCGCGTCGTTTCGCTGATGAAGCGGCCGCCCGTGATGCTCGCGCCGAACAAGCACGCCAACGCCTTCTGCACGGGGCGCGGCTGGCGAAATTCCGTGATCGTCATCTTCGAAGGCGCCTTTCTCTCGGGCATGACCGAAGACGAAATCGTGGCTGTTCTCGGTCACGAGCTCGGGCACTTCTTCCACCTCGACGTTTTCATGCAAACGGTGGCTTCGGTGCTCGGCGCGATTCTATCGCTGACGATTGCCGGTGCAGCCAAGAAGTTCGTGCAACCGCTCTTCGCCCGCCTGCCTCGCTGGCTGCGCTGGTTGAGCTTCCTCTCCAACATCGCCCTGCTTTTCAGCCTGCGTGTCACCGGCACTTTGCTGAAAGTGGTACAGATGTTCATCAGCCGCGCTCGCGAAGCCTCCGCCGATGCTTTCGGAGCCGAAATCACCGACGACCCCTGCGCGCTTGCCCGGGCGCTCAAGAAGCTGGTTGCTTACGAGACCAAACTCGCCAAGCAAGAAGCCCTTGAAGCCGAACGTGCTCGTCTGCAGGACCCGGTGAAGTACCACGCCCGTGAAACGGCGCGCATCTGTGAAGAAGCGGTGCTGGACGCGCTCGGCATCATGCTCTTCATCGACACGCTTCAAACCGTGAAGCACGCCGCCGGTGAGAAGCGGCAGCCCTCCTGGCTCGGCGCCTGGTGGGAACGACTGATGGAGAACCACCCGCCGATCGAAGAGCGCTGCAAGTGGTTGGAACTGGCTGCCGGTCACGCCTGCCCCTGCCCCGGGGTGGATGATGCCCGCGGCTAAGTGAGTCAAAAGCCGGAAGCGGGTGCCCTGAAACTGGGCACCCGCTTCCAATCGGGGCAATTTCAAAAAAAAGAAAAACCAAAACAATGAAAGCGTCCACGCTGGCAGGATTGCTGTCTTGTGTACTGGTCATGGGCGCTATTTTTGCCCTTTCCGCACAAGCGCAGTCCTTCGAATTCACAAGACAGATCTTCGGCTCATACAACACTCTGGCACGCAAAAGCGCTCATTTTAGCGAATTTGCCTGCCTTTTCCTTGCACTGCGCTTCACTGCCAGGGCTCTGTCGACACGCTTCAACACCGCATCGCTCACAATTTGCTGCTTCCTCTTCTGCGTGCTGGCTGCAGCTGCCGATGAGTGGCATCAAAGTTTCGTACCCGGCCGCAGTCCTGCACTCCGCGATGTCCTGATCGACAGCATCGGTGCCGCATCTGCCGCCTTAGTCTGGACCGTCTGTTCTTTCAAGCGTAAACGGGTCTCTTCTTAATCCGCTTCGACAAACGGCTCACGGTGAGCAGTTTGAAGAAGCGCTGATCTCAAAACGGAAAAGAAAAACACATGGAAATTCTACTGATTTTGATTGTAATCGCCCTGATTTTCAGCCAGAGCAGCGACCGCGGCACCCGAGAAAGCGGTGAGCAAATCATGGCTGGTATCGGCGTCGGATTCCTGATCATGCTCGGGCTTGCCGCACTGGCCGTGGGCTTCGCCTTCGCACCGACGCTCACCTGCTGGCTGCTTGCTTTGGCCGGACTCGGACTCCTGACGCTTTTCGTGCGATGGATCTACCGGTCCTATTTCTCGCCGGAAGCCCGCTTGGCTGCCTGTCGCACGAACATGCACAACCGTTACTACGACCTCAGCCTGCACGTGGTCTACATGGAACGCGGTAACTACGCCGACTGCCTTTCGTGGGCGAAAGCAAAAGCGGAAAAGCTGAGGATCCGTTACAAGAACATTCTGCGCGAATATCAGAAAGCACCCGAAGAACGCTTCGAGACTTTCTACGAAGAGCAACTCACCAAGTTCGAAACTCGCATCGAAGCGGTGCTCAACGGCAGCAAGCCCGAAGCTAAGAACTGAGCGCACTGGCGCCCTGAGTTCTGTTAATAAAACAGCTCGTGATCAGCGGGCGGTCCCGTCAAACAGGACCGCCCGCTTTGCCTGCTTTTTCAGCTTTTTGGCCTTTTTTCACATTTTTTTTGACCTTTTTGGCCTTTTTTTCAGAAAAACCACTTCAGACAGTCTCGCTTTTTGCACTTTTTGAGGCTGAATTCTTGTTTTCCAGGTCATCTTGAAGCGATTGCATTATCAAATCTGCGCCTGCCTCGCCTGAGCAACTCAAGCGCCTCAAGCTCCTTTCCCCTCATGCTTAATACTCTGGCCAACAGACTTTCAAGCTCAGCCAAAAATGCGCTAGAGAAGAATGCCGAACAAGCTGCTGCCAGGCAGTATCTGAGCAGAGTTTCTGCAAACTCCAGCTCCCCTTGTTCCATAGCGTCCCTGGCTGTTTCGAGATCTTTCCTGATCAATGCAGCATTTCTGGATTTATTTTGAGCTAGTTGCAACATAAGAACCCTCCTTATTGGTCCGGAAAGATAATCAACTTTGAAATGAAAAATTCTGTGCCCGAAACGAAAAAATCGGTGAAATCGTTTTTCTCTGATTCCACGAATTCTTTCATTTCGCTGCACAAATTACTTCACTTAGAGCTCTAGCATGCAGCAATCAGCTTCGAGTGAGGAACCTATATGCAAACGAACAGAATAAGTAAGCTATCCAAAATTTCAAAAAGCTATTTCTGCCTCGAAACCGCCAGCTCTAAGAGCTCGATTCAATGTTCGGAACTAAAGGCCTCATGCCGGATACCGGAAGCAAAAACGCATCCAGTAATCACTTTTCTGGACAAAATGACACAGCAAGTTGCAATTGCTGCCGCTAAACACGATGACTATGTAAAGTCTTCTACAAATACCGACGATACTACAATATCAGCTAGAAAGCCCCCACAAATGCGCATGCGAAATGGACGTTGGATCAGAGAGGAAATTGCACGTATTTCAGTCTAAACAATAGTCTCATTATCTATATCGGCCGGAGTCGGCAGCTGAATAACAAACTCAGCACCACCACCGGCCGCTTCTTTAACGAAGATTTTCCCTTTATGCAATTCAACAATCGTTCGACAAATATGCAAACCAAGTCCGGCACTTCTCTTTTTCTTTAGCCCCGTCTCTGTTTGATAATGCTTATCGAAAATCGCTTCTCTCTCCGACTCAGGAACTCCACTACCACTGTCTCGAATTGAGATAAGAACATTGTCGGCATCGGTACTCAAGCTCATGCAAATGGTCGAATTAGCCGGAGAAAATTTCACTGCATTAGAAATCAGATTATTCAATACCTGTCCGATGCGCTCTGAATCTGCATATCCAAAACACTCTTCCAGATTCCTTTCCAGTTTCAGACCGGCATTCTCAACAAGCGGCAACATCACTTTGTATGAACGCATGCATACTTCAGCATAATCGACTGTTTCCATCCTCATTCTCAGCGCCCCTTCGCCTGCCGCCTGAACATCAAGCAAATCATCAGCCAATCGAACTACGGAGGCGATCATCTGGTCCACTTGAGATAAAGCCTTATAAACCCTTTTGTCCAATTGTCCATAAATTCCCTCCAGCGCCACAGCAACGAGCAACTTGACAGCAGTAAGAGGTGACCGAATATCATGCGAAACCATGGAAAGGATCTCGCTTCTTTCAGCCTCTACTGCTCTCAGTTTTCGAGCAGTCAGATGAATGAAGCGATCAATTTCAGCCAGTTCGTCATTCCCGGACAGAGGCTCAGAAAGGGGCTCACCGCCAGCTATTGACTTGGTGTCCGAAATAATAATCTGCACACGCTTGGAAAAATTTCGGGAAAAGTAGAACGCCAAATAAACGGCCAAAGTAATATTTATTATGAGTGCTAAGATAACGCAGGCATAAACCAAGCCCCTTGCCCGAATAAGGTCTTGAGACGATTTCGAGTTATTCTTCCCGAGCTCATTTGAAATCCCGCCAAAAATATCAAGTAAGTCAGACAAAGACTTTTTCAAATCATAAAGACTTCGCAAACTCTTAAATGAATCAGTTTCGTGAGCTTCAGCACGCCGGCGACAGAGTCTTACTTGCTTAAGCAAAGCCTCTGTAGATCTGCTAAGTTCGTCCAAATTAACCTTTGAAAAATTCTCGCTAAGCGCTACATCTCGAAGCAGCGAGAGACAATTTTCAATATCATAGTCGAGAGCCTCCGATTTTCGCAAAAGCTCTTTATCTGATGAAGCGTTGTATGCCATCATCAAACCGAACTGCTCATAAAAAATCGAGCTGATTTTATGCATCTCAGCACTGATAGTTCGTTTGTTCGACTCTGCCAGAGCAATTCGATCAGCCTGATTTAGCAAAAACAAGAGAACACAAACGAAAATACTTTCAAATACAACGGGTACAAATATGAGCAGTAAGCCCTTTTCTGAGATCTTTAGATTAAGAGGCATGGAAGTTGGGAATTTACCTGACAAGTCGAATCCAGTACCAAACGATAAATGAGCAGGCTGCTAATTGTAGAAGATAACCAGGTTTTGTCGAAAGGCCTGAAAGAATGGCTTCAATCTCACAACTACATAGTAGATTGTGTCGAGAGCGGCGAAGACGGCAAAATCATGCTGAAACAATACGTATACGATCTGATAGTCCTGGACTGGGAACTACCGAAACTAAGTGGCGTGGAGCTTTGCAAAGAATATCGCCTCGGCGGCGGCAAGATACCGGTGCTTATGTTAACAGGAAAGAATCTCGTAACTGAAAAAATCTCCGGTTTAGACGCGGGTGCAGATGACTATCTATCCAAACCCTTTGAACTTGACGAACTAATGGCCCGAATCAGAGCTTTGCTCAGAAGAAAGACTGAAGAAACGAATTCGGAGAAATCATATTTGGACGTCAAAGTCCTCGCCAGGTCTCACATTATTACTTTTGCAGGAAACACAGTGTCACTTAGTCCACAGGAATTCAAACTCATCGAATTCTTTGTAGACAGGCCCGGTCTCTATTTCACGCTTAGTTCCATACAAAACAGCTGCTTTGATCAAGAAAGCTCTCTGGATTCGATTAGAGTTTCGATAGGCAACTTGAGAAAAAAGTTGCAGCAAAACAGCAGCAAAGCAACAATAAAAACCCACAGGGGTCTGGGATATCGTCTACAAAGGTTCGAGAATGACTAAAGGTCCTGGTTTTGACTCAGCGCTTTCCGGCAGTCATTCTTCTTTGCAATCAGAAGTTTCTGGTCGAAAGGAAAGAGCCCCGGATTTCTTCTAATGATCTTTTCAAAACTATTCAAGTCAATCATAGCTTCTGATGCTCTGTTCAAATCGTAATACAAGCAGGCTCGAGACCAGAGGGAAAAAGCATATTGACTGCTCTCGGCTCCATACACCTCTTTCAGGCGGGGAATATTTGCGTTGAACTTCGTCAATAAGTATTCAAGGCGTTCTCTTGTTGGAATCGGCTTGCTGCTGCGCGCCATGTCCAGATAAGCCTGAAAACAATGAAACCAATTTCTGCGACCCTTGCTAAGCATGCTGCTATGCTGCATGAGCTTGTCCGCAGCTTCGAGCTTGCCAGACTCAAGCAATGATGATGCAACTGCCAGCTGCAGCCAGTACAAGTCCTGTTCCGGTATCAATGCCTTCATGCACGATTCAATTTCAGCAAATTCAGACGCATTAAAATCCTTTCTCTTAATCCATAACTGCAATGAAAGATTCTCGACATCCGCAGAATTCAAGTTGAGCTTAGAATCAGTTTTTCTCAAATCACTTAAGAGTCTCAAGCATTCTAAAACCTGCCTGCCTTTATCGACCGCAAGCAGCCTGAGCAAAAGAGTTTCAATCAATTGAAATTTTTCTTTTTTCTCCAGTTTCGGGTGACCGGATCTCAGTCGAGACAGGAATACAGAGAACTCGCGATCGTCAGTCAAGGAGTTGAGGTAGAGATCTTGAAGAACCCCATGTTCTTCGAAGACACAGACTGCAAGCCGCTTTTCGCTTCCGCCATCCAGCTTCTCCACAAGACCAAGACCTTTGCCTCCAAACCTGTTATTGGCTGAGAGTTTGCAAATAAGAACCTGCAGCTCATGGAATTTCTTAAGCCATGTTTGAGACTTGTCTGCTGACGTGCTGAAGACTGAAAGCGCCTTATCCAAATCACCAACGGCATTTTCAGGATCACCAGCCCTGATTCTAAAATCAGCAGCATCAAAATAGAGCGAAAAAATGCCGCTAGCCCCCTCTAGGCTAAAGGCACTTAGATAAGTGCCCAAGATCTCAGAAGCCTTTGCTGCATTTTCAAAATCAGCCTTCTCCTTTGACCCTTTTTGAATAGCAGCCAGCATCAACTCATAAGCAGGATTCTTCCCTGGTTCTACAGTGCGAAGCTTTTCTGCTTCGGAAAACAGCTGCGAGGTCCGACCCCTTCTGACCTGGTTTAAGGTATATCCTTCCAGAGACTTCAGATCGCCGACTCCTCCAGCCAATGGAAGCAACATTGCCTGGGAAATGTCCAAAGAATTGATCTGCTTCCTCAAAAGCTCAGATTCTCTGAAATCCCCTTGAAACTGCTTGGAGTCAGAATCCGTAAGCGAAAGAAGCAGGCGACAGGAATGCCCGTCGGAAGCCTCTTTAAGCAATTCATTCTCAAATTTGAGAAGCTCAGGTCGCTCCAATTTGCTCAGGCTCTTGCCTTTGAGTTTAGACTGGAAATAGAGAGCTTTACAGTCCTTCTCGTGAATACTTGCTAGCTTTCTAATATCAGGACGAGAGTCATTTCTCAACTTTTCAAAAAGCAATTCAGCCTCAAGAGCATTCTCAGCGGCAAGCAAGAAATCAGTTGTCTTTATGCGGTTTCTTGCCAATGCTTCCAAGCTCAATGCATTTTCAAAACTCATATTTCCTTCGCCGGCACAAGCGCCTACTGAAGCTAGCAGGGCTCTGCGAGCAGACCGCATATTTTCCTGCCAGCTGCTTTCAAAAATGTTTTGCTCCCATAGACGCCGCCTTAAGTAGTAGTCTTCAGCGTATCCTCGATATGCCACATAGGCAGTCGCGATGTTGAGAAGCAACAAAACCGAAAAAAGTATAAGTCGTATATCAGGCTCAAAACCGATTTTCGGGATCATCATTGCATCGGCGGTCCGGGTGCCTCTGTCGGATCAGGTCTAAGCCTGCTATTTGAATTGGGAATAATTGGGGGTCCCGGAGCCTCTGCCGGATCGGCTTTCGGCTCTGCAGACTTCACATTTAAATCCGTACCTTTATCAAACAAGCCGGATCCGCGCTGTGGGAACGGATCTGTGAAAAATGAGGGATTTACACCTTTAAGCGGTTCAAGCGGACGCTTGTTAACAACAGGAGTGGCTGGAATTGGGTAAAGTAGCGAAATAGTTTTCTTATCGCGTTCTGACAGTTTTCCATTTGCAGCCTCATAATTAACAGCCGAAAACATTACATCGTCTGGCTGACTGCTGTGTCCGACCAGCCCCAACGAATGACCCACTTCATGCAAACATACATGCTTCAAATAGCTTCTGGAAAATGCTGCAGTTGATCTTGTATTGACTGTCAAAATGCACATATCGACTTTCACGATTTTTCCGGAAATATCCCGCAAAACATAAGCTTGACCTCCCTCCAGAGGATTGATCAAATCTTTGGGATTAGCTGTCCATTTGCAAATAATCACGGCATCTGAAGGCTTATCCACGTATTTGAAGGCAATTCTGGACTCAGTCGAAGCCGCCCATTCGGCAAAAGCTTCTTTCAAAATATCTCTGTATTCACTCTTATATCCGGCTGTGCCGCTGCCATCGGCAATAAATACAGCCACAGGTGTTTTTTGCCATTTACCTGAACCTGGAGCAAGAGCCTCTTCCAGATAGTTATCTTGCCCAATGCTGCTTTTGCCGTGAGTCAGAGCTTGTTGAGCCTGAATACTGTGTTGCATCACTTTCACCTGAGCTGCATAAGCTCCGGCTGGATAAAACTTCAAGTAATTGCCGTAGCATGTAAGAGCATCGGAATTTTGACCAAGCATCTGGTAAGTCTGTCCAAGATTCAAAAGCACCAGCGGATGCTTAGGGTCGAGCTTTTCTGCTTTTTTCAATTCGACAACAGCAGCCTGACTCTTTCCCAGTTTCGCCAACGCCACGCCGTAATTCAAATGAGCCAGAGCCACATTTGGCAGCGCTTTCGTAACCAGCTCATACTTCTCGGCCGCCTCGGCATTCTTTCCGGCAGCAAGCAGTTTAGAACCTTCATTGAAGGCAGACAGCACTTGCGAGCTTGTCCCCGGCGGCACAACAATCGGCTCCTCTGCACTCGCTGCTGCCAGACAGAAGGCCGCTAGAGCAAAGGCAACGGAGCTTTTCTGAATCAAGCGTAAGTTTTTTGTCGGCAAGGTGAATTCTCTTTCTCTTCAATACAAATGGAACATGCCTCATTTGCAACTCAGCAAAACCATTTGCCTGAAGCAAAAATGAACGACAGCCAATACAAGAAATCCCAAGAAGCCCGGAAATACAGACTGTTTATTTTTTCTCTATGAAAGCTGCGAGAGCCTTAGCCCGTTTTCATGTCATTTTTACGCCCCAAAACAGAAACATAAGCTGATCAGACCGAAACATTTAGCTTATTGCTGGTAATCACTCTCTTTTTTTGCGCGCACAGCAGGCTAGCTCTTCCAGAAATCAGATTCACAGCATTTCAGCAATCG
>JAIEPM010000191.1 GCA_019748395.1 Candidatus Obscuribacterales bacterium | reverse complement strand
AAGCGACCGGTGTCGAAGCCGTTGGCGATGCGTCTGGGAGACGCCAGGTTGGAAGCGCAAACCAGTGCCTGCACTTCCAGCAAAAGTGAACGGTGACCCTGGCAGGAGGCTATTACTGCTGTTCCTGAGGGAGAGCGTTCGCCGCTTTTCTTTTCAAGGCGAGGTCCAAGAAAAATCGCGCTGGGGTTTTGTATTTCTTCAAGACCGTCATCGGACATGGCAAAAATCGCCAGCTCCTGAGTTGAGCCGAAGCGATTTTTAGCAGCTCGGATTGTCCGCAACTGGCGGCTGCGGTCTCCTTCAAATTGCAGAACTACATCGACCATATGTTCTAGCACTCTAGGTCCGGCGATGCCGCCGTCTTTAGTGACATGACCGACAATAACAGTGGACACGCCCTGCGATTTAGCCAGGTTTACAAGGGCTCCGGCGCTTTCGCGAACCTGACTTACAGAGCCGGGAGCGCTTTCGAGCTCAGGATGGAATACTGCCTGCACGCTGTCTATGACAACGAATTCGGCTTGCTGGTTCATAATTTGTTTTTGAATCTGGCCAATGTTTTGCTCTGAGTCGATAAGCATTTTGCTTTCAGCAAGACCGAGTCGACGGGCTCTGAGCATCACTTGTTTGCTTGATTCTTCGGCTGAAACATAGAGGGTTTTCAAGTTTGCCGAGAGTTTTCCGGCAAGCTCGAGCAAAAGAGTCGATTTACCTATGCCCGGATCTCCGGCAAGCAAGATCACTGCCCCGGGGACGATTCCGCCGCCCAATACTTCGTCAAGAGATGGAAAGCCGCTTGAGTAGCGGATTTCATCTTCAGTAGCATCGAGCTGGCTGATTTTTTTTGGTCCGCCGGCCTCGGTCTGCGGAAAAGCTTGCCTTGCTCTAATCGGCAGAGATTCGGGTTTGGGTCCTTCCATTTCTTCAACAAAAGAGTTCCAGTTGCCGCATTCCGTGCAGCGACCAAGTGCCTTGGATGTTTGGAATCCACACTCCTGACAAACCCATTTGCTTTTGCTTTTCATTTGAACTCGCTTTGAGTTGTGACCCGGTACCGTCTTAATCTCTGCTTCGGCTTGAGCTCTGAAGCGGCTAATCGAAAAGACTTCGGTTTTGATGTCTGTCCGCTTCGATTTTGGGATATAAGTTCGCTCTTAAGTATATCTTGGAGCTTCTGGCCTTCGCAGCCCCTGTTTTTGGGAATCTTTCCGATTCTTGAATTTTGAGTTCTTTGAGTCTGTGGAATTCTCAAGGGGGCGCAACTTTTACTTTGAAAGACAAAAAGCGAATAATTCCCTTTCTTGGTGCTAGATTGTAAGCTTGCTTTTTGGAATTAACTCGTGCATCTCATCGTTTTACAATCTCCCGGTGCAATTCTTTTCAAGATAGGTTCGCTGAGCATACGATGGTATGGCGTTCTTATTGCTTTCGGCTTTGTTTGTGCCAGTTATTTTGCCGGTCGTCTTGCAAAAAAGCAGGGGCTTGATAGCGAAAAGCTTACCAATTTGACTTTGATTTGTTTCATCGCCGGCATCATTGGTGCAAGGCTCTATTTTGTGGCTTTGAACTTTAATTCTTATATTTCTCGCCCTCAGGACATTCTGGCTACATGGCAGGGCGGACTTTCTTTACATGGCGGTATTGTCGGCGGTTTCATTGCCGGCTGGCTTTATGCAAAATACAACAATATGCCCAAGCGGCAAATCGCCGATATATGCGGTTGCATAATTCCGCTTGGTCAGGCTATTGGTCGCTGGGGTAATTTTTTCAATTCTGAAGCTTTCGGCGCTCCGGTGCCCAATGATTTTCCGCTTGCAGTCTTTATTCCGCCTGATTCTCGTCCTTTGCGCTTTCATGACGCCTCATATTTTCATGCGACCTTCTTATATGAATCAATTTGGGATTTCGGCATTTTCGCCCTTATTTATTTTTACCTCTCTAAGAAGCTTAAAGCTTATCCGGGGCTTTGCTTTCTGATTTATTTGATTCTCTATAATTTCGGACGCTTGCTAATTGAGCCTCTGCGCACGGATAGCATCATGGCCGGGGAAATTCCAGTTCCAATTATTGCCAGTGCTTTTTTTCTATTCCTTTCAATCGGGCTGATTCCGGTCATTTTGAAATTTGCCAATGACGATAAAAAGAAAGTTCTATCCAAGTTAAAAGCTGACGAATCTCAGTCTTTATAGTTTCTTGTTCTAAGGCTCTCTTTTTTGAAAAGGCTTCATTGACAAGATTGCGACTAAAAGCATCAGTGAAAGAATAAAATAACTCTGGATTTTAAGCATTGCCATAAAATCCTGCAAAATGAATAGTAGCCAGGAAAGGGGCAGGCTTGCGTAAATAATCGAGCGGCTTAATGTAGCTGCCGCGCTGTTGCCTTTTTGTTCCTCCAGAAATTGAAGCAAGAAAAAGGCTGCTATCGAAAATAAAATGTAGTCTTGCATATGCGTATGCGGGCTTGAAATCAAGGCGATGATAATAGTAAGTGCGGCTGCCGGATTGAAAACTTTCAGTGAATTGTTTTTGTAGGCTTCTTGAGCTAGATAAGCAGTGGCTGCTAAAGCCAGAACGAAAAATCCAATCACAATGTAAAGCACTGTTTTGCCGTCGCTTTGCATGAGTAATACAAGCTCGCCTCGCAAATTTTGCATAAGAAAGGAGGATACACCGCTAACTGCCTGACCTGTTTCGTTGCTTAAGATAGCCTGAGGAAAGCTTGTTAGATTATGCAGACCCAGAAGCATTGCGCTCAATATGGTCAAAACGACAAAGGCGCAAAATGAACCTGCAAAAAACGGCAAGCGTCCGCAAATCAGTCCGAACAAAAGCAGTACCGGTGTGTACTGTAGTTTGACCATAAGCAAGGCGCTTGTTAAGCCGGCTTTAAATGCTTTCTTTTCTTGCAGGAAATAGAGCATAAATGCCGTGCCGACAAACAAATAAAGCGATGTTTGTCCAAGCTCAACTGAAAGCCAGGCAGGATAACTGCTGTACGCAAGCGCAACTGAAAGCAATGCCGTATTTCTTGATTGATTTAAGAGTTTGCGGCATAAGAGATAAAGCCCGATGCCGCCTGCAATAACTCCGACTAAAACCCAGAGAAACCATGCCCATTGAATTGTGAACAGAGAAAGAGGGAAGACGAAAACAAAAAGGCAGGGAGGATATTGCATGTAAAACGGTTGTTCAGGCACTACCGGTGCAATCAAGGCCTTCAATGATTCGTTTTGGACTGAGATGTCGTAAACATTGACGCTCTTTTGCAAGCAGGCAGCAGCCAGAGTAGCGGCGTTATAAAAGTTGGCAAAGTCGCTGACATAAGGACGTCCGGCCAGAATTCTTGCAAATAAAATGCCCTGCATCAGGAACTCGCCGATTTTGGCATAAGCTAGAAGAGCCCAGCTGAAAACAGCCGTATAAAGAGCAAATTTGACAAGCTTTTGTGTTTTTTCGTTCTTCATTTAGTTAAATTTCTAGTGCTGCTCGTTTGAGAAAATTCGGCCAGCTCTCCTTATTTACTGCATTTGGAGGTAACTCGCAATTAAATGCAGAAATTACTGCATTGACGGCCAGTTCGCCCATGGCTGTTCTTGTTTCGATACTGGCGCTGCCTATATGCGGCAGGACTACGACATTCGGCAGTTCTTTCAATTCGTCCGGAACCTGTGGCTCATTCTCGAATACATCAAGGCCGGCTCCTTTGATTTCTCCGCTTTTCAGTGCTTCGATTAAAGCCCTTTCGTCGACGATTGCACCACGAGCGGTATTGATTAAAAAAGCGCTTTTTTTCATGAGCTGAAATTGCTCTTTGCCCATTAGATGTCTGGTATTCTCGTTGAAAGGGCAGTTGAGCGAGACGAAATCGGCTTTTGAAAGCAAGTCGTTTAGAGGCAGATAGCAGACCTTCAGTTCTTTCTCGATATCCAAAGCCAGTCTTTGTCTGTTTGTATAAACGACTTTCATATCGAAGCCCTGCGCTCTTCTGGAAAGTGCCTGTCCGATCCGTCCCATTCCTATTATCCCAAGCGTTTTGTGATGCACGTCGCTTCCCAGCAAAAGATCAAGTGCAAAACTTTGCCACTTTCCTTCTTTTAAATAGCGCTCTGCTTCCATGAGGCGTCGAGCCGAGCAAAGCATAAGCGCAAAAGCGAGGTCGGCTGTGCTGTTTGTTAGAACATGCGGAGTGTTGCAAACAAGTATGCCTCGTTTTTTTGCTGCACTCATGTCGATATTGTCATAACCGACTGCGACATTTGCTACGAGCTTAATTGTCGGGCAGGCTTTGAAAAATTCCTCGTCGATTTTATTTAAGAGTATGCTGACGATTGCGTCTTGCCCTTGAGCAGCTTCAATCAATTCGTCCCGGCTCAGTTTTTTT
Organism: Candidatus Obscuribacterales bacterium; assembly: GCA_019748395.1. GTDB lineage: Bacteria > Cyanobacteriota > Vampirovibrionia > Obscuribacterales > Obscuribacteraceae > JAIEPM01. The sequence goes on along the minus strand of JAIEPM010000191.1, from coordinate 11,862 downwards.
TGCTCGAGCAAGCTCAGTTCGAAGTCTTCTTTGAGCAAATTTTCGCTGCTACCGGGAAGCGGGCAAACTACAAGAATTTTTCTTTTCATAGAGTTTTAGACTTCGGCATATCTGAAATCTGAAAAAGCTGAGCTTGCATTGCTTCTATTTCAAGCTTGCGGCGTTGTTCATCCCAGCCGAGAATTTCAGCCATTAGAAATGATGTTTTTTCTGCAGCTTGCATTGCCAGTTTTTGATTCAAGTAAGCAAGCCTTGTTCTTCTCATCATAAAATCTTGAAGCGATATGGCCATTTCATTGATAAGCGCAAAAGGCAGCTCGGCATAAAGCGGCGGAAATTCTGCAACGATTCTTTCCTTCAAAGCGACTTTCTTTTCAATTAAATCAAGTACTTGCTCAGCTTCTTTTGCATAATTTGCAATCAAGTGTTTTATTGAAGCAGGCTCGAGTCCGAGTTTTCTGGCTCTGATTTCGATGGCCGCGCTTTCTGCAATATAATCTTCTTTGTTTGCCCAGCCTATAATTTGGTCTGTTTCAATCGCTTTTGTTCCTGGAAAAATTTCTTTTAGCAGCGCTTCGATAAGGCTTCGACAGTTCGCCGATTTTAAGCCGCAAACTGTAATTAATCCGCTATTGGAGCGGATTATACAGTCTTGACTCTGAGCTTTATTTTCAGATTCTAAGTGAAGTGAGCTGAAGGCTGCCTGTATATCTTTTGTAGAGAGTTTTCGAGAATCCGTGTAATTGTTGACTGCCGAAAGCAGATAATCTATTTCTTCGGCTTCCGGTTGCGGATTGTCCAGATCTTCGCTTTCAAATTTGCTTTTGCAATCGCCCAGAAGCAGGGCGTGCTGATAGGGCAAAATGAAAACCATTCTGCCGTCTGTTCCCGGCAAAAATAAAGCGCTGTTGGTTTCAAATGCTGAGGCTTTTAAGACGAGGTAACTGCGTTTGATGATGTTTTGTTCTTTGATTTTCTCGCCTGCCAGAGCTGCGACTTGTTTCGCCTGAACACCGGCAGCATTTATGCAAAAGCGGCACTTTATTTCAAGATCGCGTCCGCTGTAACGATCGTGCAAATGAACTTTCTGAATTTTGCCGCTTTCAAGCTCGAAACCCTTTGCTTCCAGGTAATTTACAAGCACCGCCCCCTGCTTTGCTGCGGACTTCAGGAGGCTCAAAACGACACGGGTTTCATCAAAAAGCTTTTCGTGAAAGCGAAGTCCTCCGGATACTTTGTTTGTTGAAAGTGCCGGAATCAAGTTGGCCAGATCTTTTTTGCTGAGCAAGCTGTTTTGTTTTTCAAGGGCCGACGAGCTCAGGATTTCGTGGGCGGTAAGCCCTATGGTTGCTTTTATGTTGAAAAAAGTTTTGTTTTCGCTGAAGGGTAAAACGAAGCTTTCATCTTTCAGCAGATGGGGAAGCATAAGTTTCAGGCGTTCTTTATCCTGCTGAGCTTTTTTGGAGTGAGGCAGTTTGAGTTCGTCTATTGTCGGAATTCCCGAGCGCAGCATCGGGCTGTTTTTGCTGGAACTGCCCGATGCAAAGTCACCTTTGTCGATAATCAAAACGTTTTTGCCCATCAGGGAGGCAATCTGAGCAATATTTGCTCCGACAATTCCAGCTCCGATCACAAGCAAGTCGAATTCTTCTTGCTTAAGAACCGCCTCCAGGCTAGCTTCTCGTTCTATCACTGCTTTTCTTGCCTTTTCCCTTACTAAATTATGGACTGATTTGAGTTAAAAGTGATCTTTGCTACCAATAAATGCGATTTCTTTTCCGCTTGAGCCGTCTGCTTTTGCATACGTCCTCATGAAACGCCGTTCAGAATGGCTTGCATTTACTCAATATTATAAATTTCTGGGTTTGGCGAAATTGCTTTTGCGAAACTGTGACAGTCTGTTTCTTGAAGACCATCCTGAACGCCTTGCTGGTGGCTTTCTGAGTACTTAGCAACCTTAAGATTTGGCCATTTGGGTTGAAGTATTGAATAACAACTAGGAAAATTGGATTCTCCCGAAGAATCCCCGGTGTACAAAAACAGATGAGCAAAACACAGCTTCGCTATAAGAGAGAATGCAATCAGACTTTGATGGCATCAATTTTGAGCATGACGCTTGGTATCAGCGGTGGTGCAGCCCAGGCTGCCGAAACTGTGACCCAGGAGATTCCCCAGCCTCCGGTCAAGGCCGCTGCTCCGGCAGGCGCACACACAAGCCCGCAGGCGAAAGCTGCTGCCCTCAAAAATGCCGCCAATCTCAAGCCGGTCATCAAGCAGGGCGTCGGCAATCCGGCTAATGATGACGTTTTGAAAGAAGTTTTTGCCCTGACTGAAAAGCCCCGTACTCAGGAGAGTATGGACGAGATATTTGCGCTTGAAAAAGACGGTCAGGCGGCGCTTGATAAATCCGACTTTGCCAAAGCGCTCAATAAATTCCAGGACATGTATGCACTTTGCAAAGAAGTGAAATACGGGGACGGCGAAGGCCGTGCTTTAGACCGTATGGCTACCATTTACCTGTCGAAGGGTGAGAAGTCCAGAGCCAAGAGTTTGATTGAAAACTCAATGGAAGTGCTCTCTAATTCTCAGGACAAAAAATCTCTCGGTCGCACACGTGTGACTGCCGCTCAGGTCTATCTGGCACTCGATAATCCGCTCTGGTCCTTGAGGCAGCTCGATGAAGCTATGAAAGACTTCTCGTCTTCGGCTGTTACGGATAACGACGAAGCCGCCCGTGCCATGCTTCTTGCTGCCGAACTGGCAGTCAAAGTCGACCAGCCCAAAGAAGCCGTCAAGTTCTATCGTGCTGCCGCCCTTTATTTTGGTCAGTGCGGCAATCATGCCATGGAAGTGAATTTGCACAACACAACTTCAGGCATGTTGCAGGAAATGTCACTGACAACGGCTGCTCTTGAAGAAGCGCTCAAGAGTGTTTCTATGGCAAGAGCCGCCAAAAGCGATCCACTTCTGGCAGCGGCACTGACACAGCTTGCTTCTTGCCAGTACGGACTTTGCGAGTATATGAATGCGCGCCGCAGTCTTGAAGAAATTCAGACTTTGAAGCTTGAAAAACAACCGGCGATGGCATTTGCTGTGGTGACCGAGGCTTACGGCCATGCTCTTGCTGCCACAGGCTCGATAGACCACGCCAAAGCCTGCCTGGACAGAGCCTGGGCGATTATGAAAGACGGCGCACCGGCTTTGCATAAAGCACAGGTTCTGAATGCGCTTGGTGTTCTGAATTCGCTCAAAGGTAACTATGCAGTCGGCATCGAGCAACTCCGGCAGGCTTTCGATTCGCAGTCTGTGGTCGGCAAGGGTCGCGAAAGATTCGGAGTCATGATTTCGCAAAACCTGGCTTCTGCCCTTGCGCGTTCCGGTGAAAATCGCAGTGCCAAAATTGAACTGGAAGGTTGCCTGCGCAGCATGTCCAAGTCAAAGGCTCCGGACCAGCAATTGCTCGGTCAGATTTATGCTGCCCTTGGCGAAATTTGTTTGTCCTTAAAAGAGATCCCGCAGGCTGATGCTTACCTGAAAAGAAGCGTGGAAGTTGCAGGAAAAATCAATGATGATGCAACGCTCTGGCGTGATTATGCAAATCAGGCTAAATTGCAAATAGCCATGCAGCAGCCCGCCGCCGAAACTCTTGCCAGCGCGGCATCCTGTTTCCGCTCGCCGCAAGCCGGTGTTTTCACCACTGCCGAAAGCAATCCTTTTCCGACCACTCGTGATGAACTTGGAAGTGAACTAATTTCCATGTTGCTCACCAACAACATGGTAGAGCAGGCTTTCATCACTGCCGAGCAGGTCAAAGAAGAAGGTTTTATCAACGAATGGCAAAAGAACGGCGGCGAAGTTAAGCCCAATGATCGCGAGCTCTATAACGATCTGGTGATGCAGCGTGCCCACTTGCATGCTGCCGAGAATGCCAGCACTCCCGATCATATGCAAAGTCAGTGGCGCGATTGGATGCGGCGCCATCAAGTTCTGGCTGCCGACAATCGTGAGCTGGCTCGTCTGGTTTCACCTGTGCCCTTGAATTTGCCTGAACTCGTCAAAAAAGCTCAGGAGAACTCCGTAACTCTTCTTGACTACATGGTCGGACCGCGTCTGAGTTTTGTCTTTCTAATCGATCGCCAGGGCCGTCTTGGTGCAGCCAAGCTGGGAGTCGGCAGAGATCAGCTCAAAGCACAAATCAACTCGATGCTTTCAATATCAAGCAAGTCCGGTCCGGAAAATCGTGTGAGCGAAAAGCGTTTACTGCAAACTTTATTCAATGAGCTGGTTCCGGCTAACGTAGCTCGCTTTCTGCCTGACAACCCGGAGCAGTTGCTTGTATTCGTGCCGGATTCGGTGCTTTTCAATTTGCCGATGGCAGCACTTGTCGACAGCCAGGGGCGTTATTTAGTTGAGTCCCATACACTGACGACTTTGCCTGCTGTTTTGAGCTTTATGGACAACGGTGTTGCATACGGTGCTGACCAGTCGCTGGTTTTCAGCGCATCCAATGAAAGCGGTGAGTCCCGCGAAACTCTGGAAGCCAACGAGCTGTCAAGTATTTTTCAGCCTGATCAGCTCGTGAAGCTGGTTGGTCAAAATGCCGATGTGCAGCAGTTGCAAGAGCAAGCTAAGGGGAATCCGGTATTTCACTTCAGTGCACCGCTTCTTTTGCAAGATACGAATTTGCTGAAGTCCGTATTGCCGATTACAACAGCCGGTGCAGACAATAAAGTGACGGCTGATACCTTGTTCAAAATGAACCTGCCAAGCGATCTTGCAGTCTGGAGTGGAACCAGCCTCAATCTCAAAGATTCGCTTGGCGGAGGCATGAAAGTTTTCAGTCGCGGTCTTGCTTATGCCGGAATCCGCAACGTTCTATTGAGTTTATGGGTTGAGCAAAATCCGCAGCGCACCGAACTCCTGCTCGAGTTCTACAAGGGTCGCCAGCAAGGTTTGAGTCAGGCTCAATCTTTGCGTAAAGCTCAACTGCTGTCGCTGGCTAAGGATCCCTCTCCACGGTCATGGGCGGCATTTGAGTTGATTGGGGTAGGGCATTAGGGAGCATTAATTTCTTTGTCGGCCTGATAAATTCTTGAAATCAAGGGGGCTTGTCAGTTGTATAAAGGACATATTCAAAAGGACTCAAGGTAATTGCGCGAATTCTCTTGACTTTAGATGCTGAAGCGCAGAGTTCTTGATTTCGTTGTAAAAAGGTTCGTGGTTGGAATGAAAGCAAAAAAGATGACAGTGAAAAAATCCAGCAAAGAAGTACTGAGTTTGCTCTTGTCGGCTCAGGTCGCTCTCTGGCTAAGCCCTCTGGCGGTGCTGGCCGAGACTGAAAGCTTGAGCAACAATTCGCTGCCCATAGCGCAACCCGCACCTTCTCAGCTTGTACAGAAGATCTGGGGCTCTCTTGATCTTCGCAAGCAGCTCAAGAAAAAAGAATCAATTGCTGAAAACAAGGCCGATTCACAAAACGAGCCTAAGAATATTCCCGCTCCCGAACTGAAAACCGAATCAGCCGCTCAAAATGCCGATGACGGCAGCGGACGAATTCAATTCACACAGGCTCCTGCTCAAGAAGAACTTTCAAATTCGCAGCCGAAAGTTTCGACTACAGAGGAAGTCCGCAGTTCTGCAGCCGGACAAGAAGCCAAAGTCGAAAGCAAGGTTCAAGAAACGGCTGCAGCAGAGCCTGTAAAACAGGCTGAAATTGAAAAAACAGATGCGCCGATTACGATCGCCAGCAATCTTATTTCTTTGCCTCCCGGCTCTGTGCTTGGACGAGTTCAAAGCCAGAACGAAGCTCTGGTTGTGGACAATGACGAGGCTGAGGAAGTTGAAGAAACAATCAAAGCTGAAGAATTGCCGACTGACGAAGGTAAAACAAGAGCCAAAGCCGGTGCTCGTTTTCCGGTTGTACTGGCATCGCAAGTGACAAGCAAAACTGCAAAAAAAGGTGATCCGATTCAAGCCCGTCTCAAATATGATTTGAAAATCGGCGAGCGCCTGGTCGCCAAAAAAGGCGCGCTCGTAAATGGGCATGTTAATTATGTTTTGAAGTCGCGTACAATTTTGCACTCTCTGGTCAGCCCCGAGCGCTGGTATCGCAATTCAGGCTGTCTAGGTCTGAGTTTCGATGAAATCATCAATGAAAAAGGCGAGCACTTGCCGCTTTCTGCGCAGCCATCCAGGCAAGCACGCATCGTTAAGAACAAGGGTGAAGGGCGCGAACTGGGAGTGAACCATTACGGTCAGGTTACCGGTCCATGGTCTACTCAGCTCAGGCACAAAGCTATCCGTATCGGTTTGAATGCGGCACTGGCACCAGCCGGTGTGTTCTCGTTCGGCGCTATGCCGGTGGCACTGGGAGTGCTTGGTGCAGCCAATCCATCTTTTGCTTTTTCCAAACCGGTCGGGCTCAATGTCAGACATCGCCGGATCAAGGGATTTGCCTGGGGTTTCCTGAGCGGTATTCCCGGCAGCTGGTTGATTGAAGATACGACTGTCAAAGGTCAGGAAGCCATAGTTAAACCGGGTGACGAGTTCTATGCCGAACTGGTTCAAGAATTCACCGGAGAACCGGCTTCCGATGCTCAGCTCTTGCCTGGCGCATCCACCAAGTTACACGGTCAGGTTCTGAGTGATCCCAAGAAAAGCAAAAAGAAAAAGAACTAGAATCTAGTTTTCTTCTTTTCCGAAAACACACACTTTAGAGCCTCGGGCCAGCATCACCGAAAATGGTTTTTCCTGGTTGAGAAAAGCAAATTCGTCGGCGTAAACTGCGCCAAAATCGAAATTGAGTTCATAAGAAAGCACTGGATATAGTTCCCAGAGCGGGTGCTCAACTTCATAGCGCAGAGGCTTTCCATTTCGACTTTTGCCGAAGCCGAAACGATGCTCTTTGAAAAAATTTTCGATGCCGTTTTCGGCTGGATAATACGGGGTTTCTTCAGCTCTCAATTTCAGGGCATGTGTTTTGTTATTGAAATGAATCTGATGCTCGATTTCGATAATACCGGCAGTCTTTGAAAATGAGCTTTTCATCGGGCAGCTCAAATACGGCTCGTTATAGAAAAATCTGGCCAGTTTCGCCACCAGAAATTGCGGAACTAGTTCGCGGATAAAAACAACACCTCTGTCATTTTTGTCTTTTACATAAAAGCGCAGGTTTATTTCAGGGAAATTGATAAATCCCGGCCATTTAACGCCGAATACGGCAGTGTCCAGAAAATCGAAAGCGACAAGACTCAGAAATGCTTTGCCGGCAAACTCAGCTTCCGTATTTAGACTGTCGCTTACTAAACCTGCCGGCAAATAGGGCTTGAGCAGCTCAGCTTCGACTGCATAAGTGAACAAGCAGAGATTCTGCCATTTGGCTTCCAGAAACTTTTTTCTTTTGCTTTCTTTTTTTGAATTCAGCACGAAGCGCTCAGATCTAAATGCAAAGCTCGATAGCTTGAAAGTATCCTATCTATTTCTGAAAAAGTCGTGAGTAAGCCATTCTATTTTCAAATAAAAGAGAAGCGCCGGAATAGAGCGCTTCTCTTTTGTTTCAATTTTCAGCTTTCAAGTTCTATTACTAGAATGCACCGGTGTAAGGGCTGGGTCCGCCGATTGAGATTGAAACCGGGGCGTCAAGTTGCACCTGCACCTGTGATCCCGATGGAATCACAACATCTTTTCCTTTTCTCAGAACAAGACTGTCGAGAACGCCGACACCGGCACCGATTGCTGTACCCGACCAGGCGCCGGTTCCGGCTCCGTGTCCGCCGCCGGCTATGGCGCCGACAGCTGTGCCCAGCGCTGCACCTGTGCCTGCACCGATACCGCCGCGGATCAAGCCCTGGCCAACTTTGGTTTTCCAGGTCTCACCGGCAAACTGATCGTTGCCGTTTTTGTCTTGATATTTACCGATGCCGCCTTCTATATGGGCGGTTATCGGCGTTTCAACGCCGTCCGGGGTGCGCAGCCTGTTGAATTTGACCCCCAGAGTGCCTGCTCTTCCGAGGAAGCCGCCCTTTTTCGCTTCAGTGACTGTCCCGACAAGAACAGCCCCTGTAGGGATCTGAGCGTCGCCAAGCATGATCGGTTGGCTGAGCGTGGCTTGAATCAAGTCGCCTGCTTGAGCTGCCTGAGTCGCTATTGAAGTATTGAGTGTCGCGGCCATGACAAGACCTGCCGGAGCATAAGCGACGCGTCCGCGCATCGGCTGACCGTAGCCCTGTTGGGGCGGATAGCCGCCCTGTCCGTAGGCTCCCTGCTGAGATGCACCGTAACCCTGCGGAGGCTGTCCGTATCCCATTTGCTGAGGAGGATATTGTGTGGCGCGGTTGAACTGATCGGCGCCGCCGTATTGAGGCGGCGGGCTATACTGCGGCGCTTGCTGAGCGTAGTTTGCTGCTGCTTGCGGCGGCGGATTGTATTGCACGTTGGTGGCTGGTCCGCTGTTGCTCGTGTCTATCGCCGGCGCGGGAGCTGCCTGATATGCACCTGTAAGTTGAGCTACATAGCTGTTGACGCTTGATTGATCAGAGAGGGATTTTTTCAGTGCATCTGCCCAGCGTTGAGCCAGAACTGCCGGGGTGACTCCTGCCAGTCGGGCATTGTCTGCATCGACAGTGCAAACTTGATAACCACCGAGTGTGATTACCGGGACACCTTTGACGTAAACAATGCTGACTGCCGAGGCTGAGCGGTCTTTTGCCGCCACAAGTGCATTGTCAAGATTTTTCTGAATTGTTTCGGCTCTTTGACCAACCGACATACCGCCGCTGGCTACTTTATTTTCAAACACAGTATTGCCGGCAATACGGATTGCTCCGTCTGCTGCCATCACCGCTAGTGGTGACATGACTAAAGTCTGGCTGAGTGCAAGCGCTAAAATTAACAGGCGGCGCTTAGAAATCGGGGCTCTCGAAATCATAAGAAACATCTCCGTGAGATGAACGGTTCTTGCTGCATAGACTGTACAAGTCTAGCAATGTTCCCCGGCGGGTTTCTGAGAGGCCATAAATCCTTCAGGAAGCTTTCAGCGCCAAAATGGCTCAGGGCTCTAGACAAGAGAGCTATGCCTGGTTAGATTAGGTTTCTGGATGATGCAGGAAAGCGTGATAAAAGATTTCAAAGCTGATTTAAACGGGCGTCTTGTGCTTGTTACCGGTGCCGGGCGTGGCATCGGTAAAGCTATTGCCCTGGCTTTTGCCAAAGCCGGAGCTTCGCTTGCAATTCTTGGAAAAAATCCCGAAAGACTTTCAAATACAGCTCTTGAACTCGGGGAAATCAGTCAAAAACCGGTATTTTATCGGGCTTGCGATATATCTTCTGAATCTGAAATTCTGAACTTCTTGGCTGAACTCAGGGCGAATTGCGGCTCTGTGCAGATTCTTGTGAACAATGCCGGGATTTACAAATCTCATCCAGTCATAGCTCATCCCAGCAAATTATGGCAGGAGCTCATCGATACGAATTTGACTTCGGCATTTATTTTTTCGCGTGAGCTTGCCGGCGCCATGGTGGAAGAAGGCTTTGGCCGTATCATCAATATATCTTCTGTATCCGGTAAAACAGCCGAATCAAATGCCTCTGCTTATTCAGTATCCAAATTCGGCATGATTGCCCTTACACAATCTCTGGCGCTGGAACTTTCAAGGACTGCCGTGACGGTCAATGCCATATGCCCCGGCTGGGTAGATACGGAAATGGCCGGTGAGCAATTTGCTTCTTCTGAGTTTAAAGAGCAAAATAAAGTCGTAAACTTGAGCGCGATTCAAGCCTGCGAAGAGGAGCTCTCCGAGCCGTTTTTCGCTGAGAGCAGTTCTCAAATAAGTGCTCGAGAAATAGCCCGGCTTTCTGTGCCGCAAGAAAGGTTGATTGATGCTTCTGAAGTTGCGGATCTGGCATTATATTTGTCTACTCAAAGTGCGCGCGGAATCACCGGACAGGCTATAAATGTATGTGGTGGACTTAGTCTTTAATAATTCCGAGGGTTTAAATTTGACGTCTGAGAAAATCAAAAAAGCGTTGACTCGCAGTGACTGGCCTCTTGAGTCTTTTAACGGCATGACCCTGGCGCTTTCACCGCTTTTGAAAAGCGTGGATTTTCTCTCTCATGCTTTTACTACTCGATTGGGCGGCAAAAGTCGGACGCCGCTGGATTCATTTAATCTGGGACGGCACTGGCCTTGTGATGAGAGCAAAGCCGATGCCATGCAAAATCGTCGGCAGCTATGCGAGATTTTTGCAATCGATGCCGACAGTCTGGCTGTGCCGGCTCAACAGCATACGAATAATGTGCATTTAATTGACCGCGAGCTTAGCGGCGGACCATTTCAATTTCCGGCAATCGATGCGCTAGCTACAGCCGTGAAAGAGCAGCCGCTTCTTTTGCATTTCGCAGATTGTGTGCCGGTTATTCTGGTGGACAGAGTCAAGAAAAATATTTGTGTGATACATGCGGGCTGGCGCGGTACTGCCGGTGGTATCGTCAAAAACTCGCTGGAATTAATGCTTGAAAAAATGGGCTCCAAGCCGCAGCATATTGCCGCTGCAATCGGTCCGGCGATCGGCTCTTGCTGCTTTCAAACCGGAGGCGAGGTTCCGCAGCAGCTGGAAAAAACGGTGCAAAACAGTGACGGTCTTGTCGAATACAAGAACGATTCGGCCTATCCCGACCTGAAGGCATTCAATGCCATGCAATTGCTGGACTCGGGAGTCGAAGACATTGATGTGAGCAACTGGTGCACAGCCTGCCATCCGGAGATTTTTTATTCCCACCGTCAATCGGGCGGTCAGACCGGGCGGCAGGGTGCTCTGGCTTGTATACGCTGATAAGTCAGGCATAGCTCAGGGTATAGTTCTTTCAGTAAAAAATCGGATTAGTAGCTGATTCTTATGTGCCGTATCAAGAAACACTGTTTTGGCAGTTCCTTTTCTGTCTTTTTCAGGTTTTTGATTTTGCTTTTTCTTCAAATCTTCCTTTGTCAATTCGCATTGAGTTTGCCGCAATTTCAGATCGAAGAATTTGAGAAATATGGCGATACTTTGAGTCCGCCGGACTATCAAGAAGTTCTGGAGAAAGCCCGCCAGATGCAGCTTCGCTTGGACTCTTGCAAGTCGGCGGGGACAGGGGAGCCTGATCTTTCAAGCGAAATAAAGGCATTGAAAGATTATGCTGAGGAAAAGCTGAAACAGCGAAAGTTCGAGCTTGAGGGAGAAAAAAGCCTGTTACAAGATGAGTTCGCACGCTTGAATATGAGCTTTAACAAAAATCTGAAAGAATTCAGTCCCGAGCAAAAGCGCGGCTTTGAAAAGACCATAGCTACTCTGAAGAGTCGTTTAAATGCCCTTCTGTTGCCATCAAAAGCTCTGAATCAGGCACTCGATGAAAGTTCAGTCTTGCTTGCCGAGATGCGCGATTTTGACAGAAAGCTTAATGAATTTGCACTGGATAGAGCTCGAATTGAAGGACCCGGTGCAGGACCTTCTTTGTCCCCAGCTAAGAACCGCTTCATAGGCAATCCCGGTTTTATCGGTAAATCTGGGTTTATAGGCAAACCCGGCTTTATTGGCAGCAAAAGTTATATGCATATGGCTTTTCCTTCCGGAGCGCCAAACTCAGGGCAGTTTTCATACTCAGCCTCGTCTGAGTGGAGACCGGCTGAGCAAGCCGCCTTGCCGAAGGAAGCCGACTACGGCTTGCAACTCTTTACGCTGAGGAGCAGGCTTGATGCTTTGAGCAAAATTAAAGCGATTGGCACATTTGAATCAGAGTCCATGGCAAAGGAAATTTCTGAGCTTGCCGGCTTTCTTGGCAATTCAAAAGAGTCTGTCCGCCCTCTGGGTTACCGGGAAAAGCCATAT